>JASFUJ010000592.1:0-3357 GCA_050050355.1 Acidobacteriota bacterium | reverse complement strand
CCGAGGGCGAGGAGCGCGTCCCGCGCCTCCGTCAGGCAGGTGGCGGCCTCCTCGGTGAGGTCGGCGGCGAGGGCGACCCGGCCTTCGAGCGCCCGCAGGCGGGCCTCGATCCGGGAGTCGGGTCGGGAGCGCAGACAGCTCCGGGCGCGGGCGATCTCGGTCCAGGCCTCGTCGGCGGCACCCTCGGCGAGGAGGCTGCGGGCCAGGAGCCGGCCGAGCTCGGCGCGCTCCTCCTCCGGGACCTCGTCGCCGAGCAGGGTCCGGGCCTCACCCAGCAGGGTGACGGCGGACCGGTGATCGCCCGCCGCAGCGGCGAGCCGGGCCTTGCGGCCGAGGGACCGGCCGAGCCGGTGGAGATCTCCGTTCTGGAGGAAGATGGTGGCGGCCCGCTCCAGGCTGTCCTGCGAGACCGCCGCGCCGTCGCCGGCCGGCAGGGATGCCTGGTGGAACAGGACCTGCGCCTCCTCCAGCGGATCTCCGGATCCCCGGTCCAGGTGGAGCTTCGCCAGCCGGAAGGCCATGCGGGCGGCCTCGTGGGCGCCGGACGCGGACCAGGTCTCGCCCAGGAGCGCCCAGGCGCGGGCCGCGAGATCCTCCACCAGGCCCCGGCTCCAGCGCTCCGGCTCCAGGCGCGCGGCCACGGCGAGGCCGAGGAAGGCCAGCTCGTCGGCGGTGGCGGGATCGTCGCCCGAGCTCTCCTCGGCCGCCGCCAGGAGGCGATCGGCCAGCGGGTAGCTGGCGAAGCGCGGCTCGGAGGCGATCGCTCCCTCCCTCCGCTCGGGAGACAGGGCCATGAGCTCCCGGAAGAGCTGGTGCGCCAGGTGCAGATCCGCATCCGCACGCTCCTCCTCGCCCTCCAGGCGCTCCTGGACGCGCCGGACCATCGGCCCGTACGCCCCCGGCTCGAAGGTCTGGGCCGGGGGTGCGCAGCAGGCGTCGGAGGCGGGGGCGTCGCCGGCCGGGTCGGCCGCGGCCGCTCCGCAGCGCCCGGCGCCCCGGGGCTCCAGCAGGTTGTAGAGATCGAAATCCAGCTCGGGCTCGCACGATCTTGATGCCATCGAAACTCTCCTCAACAAGCAGACTGCATACCGTCGATCAGAGATCATCTGGATTCGCAAGCGTGTGGGGGCAACGAAACTTGCGAAATCCCTGTAACTATAGTTCCACGAGAGGCCCGATTTGTGACAACCGATCGTCATTCGTCATACGCTCGCCTTCGCGGACGCGCAAGCTCCACGACCTCCGGAGGCCGGATTCCACGGGTTGCTTCGAAAATCGTCCAGCGGATATCGTGACGCCGATCCGGTCGACGCCCGACCCGAGTCCGGTGGTCCACACAGGGCCAGGCGCATGGCCAGGCGCCCCGAGCGCGGGGGCGCGCAGGCGCGCTGGGACCGGCTCGCGCTGGGATCCGGGCGTGATCGACCCCCTGGAAACGGAGCTGACGATGACCCGGCCGGCAGTCCTGCTCGTGGAACCCGACCCGAACCTGCGCAAGGAGCTCTCCGAGGGGCTCTCGCGGCACGGGTACGAGGTGGTCCCGGCCGGCGATCGGGACGAGGGGCTGCGCTTCGCCGAGGGGCTCGGGCCGAGCGTGATCGTGAGCCGGGAGGTGGTTCCCGGGTTCGGCGACGCCTCGATCCTCGGCGAGCTGCGCCGGGACACGGCGGCCGCGAGAGTCCTGGTGGTCCTGGGACACTCGGCGGCGGCCCCGGACGAGCTTCCCGAGGAGGTGCTCTACCTGCCCACGGCCGGTCCGGACCCGCGGGAGCTGGTGCGCCGGATCCGGCTGGTCCTGGTGGGCTGGGAGATCGGCCTGGAGCCGGACGCCGAGCTCCGGACGCTCGTGGGCGAGCTGTCGCTGACCCCCCTGCTCGAAGTGATCCGCGGCCTGGGCCGGGCGCTGGTCTCGGGCCGGGTCCTGCTGGCGGGCGGGGAGGTGGTCCTGGACCGGGGAGAGGTGATCGCCGCCACGGCCGGCGGCGCCCGGGGGGCCAAGGCGTTCTGCCGCCTCGGCGTGCGTCGCCAGGGGCCGTTTCGGGTCATTCTCGGGCGCCCCGGGGTCGGTCGCGAGATCGAGTCGCGGCTCGACAAGCTGATCATTCGGGCGATCGAAGACCGCATCTCCGAGCCCCCGAGCCCGAAGGCGCGCATCGCGGTCGATCCCGGCCCGTCCTTCGCCGGCCACGACGTCACCCGGTTCCAGCGAGAGCTCCTGACCGAGGCGCGAGACGCCGGCACCGTCGGCGCCCTGCTCGATCGCCTGGAGGCCACCGACGGGACCATCCTGCGGGAGCTCGAGACGCTGCGGGAGACGGGAGCGCTGACGGTCCGGGAGCCGGACGCGCAGGTCCGGGTGGTGACCGACTCCACCAGCGACCTGCCGGCCCGGCTGGCGCGGGAGCACGGCATCCGGGTGGTGCCGCTGACGGTGCGCTTCGGCGAGCGCACGTACCGGGACGGGATCGACATCACGCCGCGGCAGTTCTACGAGCTGCTCGAGAGCGAGCCGGAGCCGCCGGCCACCAGCCCGCCCACCCCCGAAGAGCTCCTCGAGGTCTACGAGGAGCTGGTCCGGGAGCGGGATGTGATCTCCGTGCACCTGTCGTCGGATCTTTCCGAGACCGTGAAGAACGCCGAGCAGGCGGCCGGCGGGCACGTTCGGGAGCTCCAGGAGCTGCGGGAGGGGGCCGATCCGGTCCGGGTCGCCGTGGTCGACGGCCGCCAGGTGAGCCTCGGCCTCGGGCTGCTGGCCATGTTCGCGGCGCGGCTGGCCCGGCACGGGCTCGCCGTCGAGGAGATCGGACCCCGCCTGCAAGCCATGGCGGAGCGGATCCGCGTGCTGTTCGTGGTCGACACGCTGGAGTTCCTGGCGCGCCACGGAAGGATCGGCAAGGCCAGGGCGTGGGTCGGGAAGCTCGTCGGCATCAAGCCGATCCTCGGCGTGCGCGAGGGCGAGGTGGTGCTGGTGGACCGGGTACGGGGCGGCAGGGCGGCGCACCCCCGGATGATCGAGCTGTTCGGGCAGGAGCTGGAGCCGGACCGGCCGGTGATCGCGGCCGTCGCCCACGCCAAGGCGCCGGTCTGGGCCGACCGGCTGAAGAGCCTGCTGGAGAACGAGCTCCGGGTCGAAGAGCTCCATGTGGTGGAGATGGGCCCGGTGGTCGGCACCCACGCCGGGCCGGGGGCGGTCGGCGCGGCCCTGTTCCAGCCGACGGACGAGGAGCTGGAGCTGCTGAGGGAGTGATCCGGTTCCCCGGCCCGGCCGCTTCGAGGGAGGGTTTGGCGGTGACCGGTGAGGGGGGGCCTGCGACCCGGTCGGCCGGGGCGGAGCCCGGCCGCTTCGAGGGAGGGTTC
>JASFUJ010000591.1:0-3374 GCA_050050355.1 Acidobacteriota bacterium | reverse complement strand
CGGTCGTGACCTCGATCGGCGGATAGCCGTACGACCACCAGATTCCCAGACCGCGAACCGCCACGCCCACGCGGCCGAACCACCGGGCGCCGAGCGGGTGGAGGGCGGCGACTGCGGCGGAGTCGACGCCGGCGGAGACCATCATCAGGAAGGGCGTGGTGCCGCAGAGCCCCACGTCCAGCCACCGGGGCGCCGCCCGAGCCACCGCCTCTGCCGCCGCGAGCGGCCCGCGCGGCAGGCCGAGGGCCAGGGTGAGCACGTTGGTGGTGCCCCCGGGAAGCGGGCCGAGGGGCACGTCCGTGCCGAGCAGGCCGGCCGCCGTCTCCCGGAGGGTGCCGTCGCCACCGAGGGCGAAGACCGCCTCCGCACCGGACCCGGCGGCCTCCCGGGCCAGGCGGGTGGCGTCGCCGGGACCGGTGGTGAGCACCGGGGCCGCGCGGTACCCGAGGGCCGCCAGCCGCTCCGTCACCTTCGGCGCCAGCCGCGGGCCGCGCCCCCTGCCGGCGGTCGGATTGACGATCAGGAGCGCGTCACGCAAGGGAGAGGGTCGCAGTCGGATCGCAAGAAGGGGGGCTCAGAACAGGGACGACTGCCCGCCGGACCCGTCGCGCCGCCCCGTCCGCACCGAGTACCCCAGGTGCCGGTACGCTCGCTCGGTCGCCACCCGGCCCTGGGGGGTGCGCTTCAGGAACCCCTCCTGGATCAGATAGGGCTCGACCATGGTCTCCAGGGTCCCCCGCTCCTCGCCCACGGCCGCGGCCAGGGCGTTGACGCCGGCCGGGCCGCCCTCGTAGTGCTCGATCAGGACGGTCAGGATCTTGCGGTCGAGGGGGTCGAAGCCGAGCTCGTCGACCTCCAGGGAGGCGAGGGCGCTCCGGGCGGCCCGGCGGTCGATGGTGCCGTCCCCTTCCACCTGGGCGAAGTCCCGCACCCGGCGCAGCAGGCGGTTGGCGATCCGCGGGGTGCCGCGGCTGCGGCGGGCGATCTCCTCGGCGCCCTCGTCCTCCAGGGGGAACTCGAGGATCCGGGCCGAGCGGTGGAGGATGGTCACGAGCTCGGCCGGGCTGTAGAACTCCAGCCGGTGGACGATGCCGAAGCGTGCGCGCAGCGGGGAGGTGATGAGGGCTGCGCGGGTGGTGGCGCCCACCAGGGTGAACGGGGGCAGGTCGATCTTCATGGTCCGGGCCGCGGGGCCCTGGCCGATCACCAGATCGAGGTTGTAGTCCTCCATGGCCGGGTAGAGGATCTCCTCGACCGTCGGCGCCAGGCGATGGATCTCGTCGATGAAGAGGACCTCGCCCGGCTCGAGGTTGGTCAGGATCGCCGCCAGGTCGCCGGCGCGTTCGAGGACCGGCCCGGAGGTGGTCTTGATGGCGGCGCCCATCTCCTGGGCGACGATGTGGGCGAGAGTGGTCTTGCCGAGGCCGGGAGGGCCGAAGAGGAGCGCGTGGTCGAGGGCCTCGCCCCGTTCCCGGGCGGCGGCCACGAAGACCCGGATGTTGTCCACCACCCGCTTCTGTCCCACGTACTCGTCGAGCAGCCGGGGCCGGAGCGATTGCTCCAGGCGCACCTCCTCCGGTTCGACCTGCGGATCCAGCAGGGGGCGCCGGTGCGATTCGATGGGCATCGAGGAATTCTAACGCGCCGGGAGCGTTCGCGGGGCTCCCGGCCTCCGGCACGGCTCCGCCTCGTAGGACTCCTCCCGGGTGGCTCCGCCTGCCAGCGCCGTCGCGGACGAACGGGCGTACCCTGTCACCGGGCCTGCCAGGTCCGCGGGCGCTGACACCTCCGGCCGGGAGCCCCGCGAACGCTCCACCCATCCCGTCGTTTGCTGCCGTGGCCACCGCCAGGGGGTCCGGCGAAGGACCGTTGCGACCCGCCGCGATTCCTGACTCCTACTTCCTGATTTGCCGTCGTCATCCTCCGGCAAGGCGTTTGAGGGCCGACCGCAGCAGGGTGTGGAACGCCTCGTCCGGATCCTCGCGCAGGGCTTCGCGGACGGCCCGCTCGGCGTGGGTCCGCTTGTAGCCCAGATTGACCAGGGCGGAGACCAGGTCGTCCTCGACCGCTTCGGAGCCCGGGGCGGCCGGGGGGGTGGCGGCGCGGGCGATCTCGGTCTCGAGCTCGGCGACCTTCTCCCGGAGCTCCACCACCATGCGCTCCGCGCTCTTCTTGCCGACGCCGGGGATGGTGGTCAGGCGGGCGGAGTCGCCGGCGGCCAGGGTGGCGATCAGCTCCCCGGGGGGCATGCCGGAGAGGATCACCCGCGCCAGGCGGGGGCCGATGCCGGACACGGCGATCAGCTTTTCGAACAGGCGCTTCTCCAGCTCGGTCCAGAAGCCGTAGAGGGCCATGCCGTCGCTCCAGACGTGGGTGAAGACGTGGAGACCGATCTCGTCGGTCCCCTCCTCTTGCGCCCCGGCGTTCCCGCTCCGCTGCTCGATCTCCGAGTAGGTGGCGAGCGAGACGTGGACCTCGTAGCCCACGCCGCCCACGTCCAGGAGCACCGCCTCGGGCCCCTGCCGGATCACGCGTCCCCTCAAGTAGCCGATCATGGTGGGGGGATTGTATCGGCGATGAACCCTCAACCTCCCCGTGTCGCCTGGGCGGGACCCCTCGCGGTGGGGGCCGCGGCCGACGGTGGCACGTGGAGTGGTCCGGGGGCTCCCGGCCGGAGGTGTCGGCGCCCGCGGACCTGGAAGGCCCATCCGCAGGGCAGGCCCGACCGTCCGCGAGGCGCCGGCAGGCGGAGCCACCCGGCCGAAGTTCTGCCAGGCGGAGCCGTGCCGGAGGCCGGGAGCCCCCGGACCGCGCCCGGCGAACCCTCGGGCGGAGGCAACCACTCAGCCGCCATCGGACGGACCGTGCCCCCTCACCCCGGCCCTCTCCCCGTCCGGGGAGAGGGTGGCACTTACCAGACGTAGTCCTTGGCGAGCTCGCGCTTGTCGTGGCCCACCAGGATGTGGAGCACCCTCACCTTGCGCAGGGTGCGCGGGGAGAGGGAGCCGAGGGGGATGTGGACGATCCGCTTGCCCTGGGCGGCGGCGTGGCGGCGGAGGGCGGGGCGGGGCGGGCGCTCGGCCACGTGGACCACCAGCCGCTCCTCGCTGTAGTCGATCCCCGCGGCCAGCAGCACGTCGGCCTTCTCCGGCAGGCCCCGGTACTCCGGGTCCATCCAGACGTCGAACAGGCGCCCCGGGGGCATGGTCATGAGGAAGCCGCCGTAGGTGGCGCGCATGATCCCCGGTCCCACCACCTGCTCGGCGGGATGGGTGCTGTAGAAGGCCATGTCCGATTCGTCGTGGTGCTCGCCGAGCCAGGTCATCAGGTAGGGGTAGCGCGGGTTGGACGATCCGTCGGGAGCGGGCAGGTCC
>JASFUJ010000590.1:0-3375 GCA_050050355.1 Acidobacteriota bacterium | reverse complement strand
AGGATCGAGACCTCCCGGTTGACGCCGTAGCCGGCGCCGCCGATCAGGCCGGCGCAGTAAGTCCCGTGCCCGTTGCCGTCCTGGACGTCCGGGCGGTCCCGGTCGAAGTCGTAACCGACGACCCGGCCGTCCTCCCGCAGGATGTTCCGCCACAGGGCCTCGTGGAGGGTCTCGACCCCGGTGTCGAGCACCGCGACCCGGACCCGGCGATCGCCCGTCGCGCCCGCGTCGTGGGCGCCGGGGACGCGCATCCGCTCGAGCTCCGAGTCCGGAGGCCACGGCGGCGCCCCGACGGCCCGCGGCTCCGGGAAGCTGAAGTAGAGGGAGTCGGGGTTCACCTCGGCCACCGCCTCGTGCTCCAGAAACTCCTGCACGCGGGTGAGGAGGAACCGTGGATCCTCGGCCTCGAAATCGGCGGGCTGGCGCCGCTCCACCAGGTAGAGCCCCGGCAGCGGCAGCGGCTCCGTGCGCACGCTGATCGCCCCCGGGTCACCGTACGAGGCCAGCTCGCGGAGGATCTCCTCCGCGTCCCCCGGGGCGACTCCGCGCTCCATGGTCACCAGCAGGTTCGTCGCCACCGCCCAGCTCGACTCCTCGCCCGGATCGTCCTTCCGTGGAGGCCGCCGGACGAGGTACGGAGGATCGAACCGGGTGCGGCGCACCTCCACCGTGACCGGCTCCTCGTCTTCGGCCAGGGCCCCGGCCGGGGCCCTGGCCAGATCGAGCTCCATCTCGAACAGCGTCCTGCCCTGGAGACAGGCGCGGTCGTCGGGATGCGCCACGGCTCAACCTCCTTCCGTGTGGGAGGTGGGCGGACAGAACGAGCTGGTCCGGGTGATCGTGTGGCCGATCTCGTGGGGGAGACGGAGCTCGTTCGGAGGCTTCCCCTGGAAGTCGACGCACCGGTAGAACTCCCTGAAGTGCCGCAGGTACTCGGGCTTCTCCCCGGCGTCGTCGTCCGGCGGCAGGTTGCTCACGCTCGCCCGGACCAGGGGCTGGTAGGTCGCATCCGGCTGACGGCGGGGTACGAGCCAGACCTGGAAGCCGCCCTCCCCCCGGAGGACGACGGCGGAGGCCACCGGGATCCCCGGGATCGAGAGGACCACCGAGCCGGCCATGGTGTGGGTCGCCGACGGGTTCCCATCCCCCCTGGCCTTCGCCGGCTCCTTGAACGTCCAGAGCCTGTACTCCCACCGCGACTCGTCCCTGTTCCATCGCATGGGGAACCCGCCGGCCTTCAGGGTGCCGCCCTTCAGCTCGACCCGCGCGATCATCGTCGGGGTCCCGCATCCGTGCTCGGACCGGAGACCGTGGTACGGCGGACAGTCCTCGGGACAGGGGGTCTCCGGGTTCATCCGTCGCAGGGCCATCACCCAGTCGAGCCACTCCTCCTGGGACAGGTCGCTCCGGTCCGGGTGCTCGGGGAGGGTGGCGACCTTCTCCGGCCTCCAGACGGCGTGGAGCGGCGGCAGCTCGAACCCTTTCCGGACCTCGATCTGCAGCGGCCGGACCCCGTGGAGGTCCTTGCACCCGAGCAGCCGTCCGTCCGGCCCCGGGGCGAGCCGGAACCCCGGCTTCGACACCGACTCCATCTCCACGTTGTGGGTGTCGAAGGCGAGCTGGGGAACGTGCGGGTGCTCCGCGCCGTGTCCGGCGGTCTCCGGCAGCAGCACGTGCACCGCGTCGGGCTTGCGCTTGTCGGTCCCTGCGAAGGTGAAGATGCACAGCCCGGTGAAGGTGAGCTCGAAGGTGTAGGTCTCTGGCACGTCGGATCTCCTGAACGGTCGTCGTTCGTGAATCAGCGGGCGATCGCACCGCCGAACGCCTCGAAGGCGCCCCATGCGGCGGGCGTGGCGAGGGTCGGGTCGTCCTGCCGGAGCAGGTGGATCTGGGCCTGGCGGAGGGCGTCCGCCGGGGCGGCACCGCCGGCGAGGGCCCGGTGGAACCGGAGCATGAGCGCCCGGGTCGGCCGGTCGTCGATCTCCCACAGGCTGGAGACGACCACCGGCGGCCCGGCGGCGAGGAAGGCGGCGGCGAGGCCGTGGAAGCTCTCCCGCTCCGGCCCGCCCGGGAGGGTACGGCAGGCGGAGAGGACCACGAGCTCGGTCCCGCGCAGCCGGAGGGAGGCGATCCGCCGGGCGTCCAGGGAGGACGGTCCCCCGGAGCCGGGCGCCAGGATCAGGCGGTGGTTCCAGGGGCTCTCCGGATCGATCACGGCGTGGCCGCTCACGTGGAGGATCCGGTGGGCGGGGGCCAGGTCCACCAGGGCCTCCGGCGTCGCCTCGTCGCCCAGGAGCAGCACCGACCCGGGGTAGAGGGAGGCCACCGCCGCCGCCTCCTCGGCCGCCGCCGGCAGTGGATCCAGGCGCGGGTGCGCCCGCCGGTCGAAGGCCGGGTTGCCGACGGCCAGGGCGGTCCGGTCGCCCCGGAAGGGGCCGGCCCGCCGAGCCCGCAGGAGACGCTCCCGGGTGCTCACGTAGAGGGTGGCGCTCGGCGCGACCGCCACCGGCCGGTCCTCGATCAGGTAGCGCCCGCGGCGGGCGTCGAACAGGGCCGGGAACGGCACCTCGGACAGGAACCGGTCCGGGACCACGACGAGCGGCGCCCCCTCCGGCTGGCCGTCCAGAGCCGGCCGCAGGAGGGTCTCGTAGAGCGGTCCGGCGAGGGCCCGGATCCGCGCCCCGTCGGCCCGCCCGTCGATCGCGGAGCGCAGCGCCGCCACCTGCCGGGCGAGGTCCTCCGCGGCCCGGGGCAGGGAGGTCATCTCCACCGATCCGGCGCGCACCGTCCAGACCAGCAGACGGTCCGGCAGGACCGCGTACTCCACCAGGACCGTGCCCTCCGGCAGCCGCCGGGCGACCTCGGCGGCCCCCAGCGGACCGGGCAGCTCCACAGAGCCGGCGTCCCGCCCGACCATGTCGAGGAGCAGCCGGGCCCGGGCCCGCTCCGCGGCAGCGAACGCCCCGCTCGGCGACGCGCGCTCGTCCGCCTGGAGGCGGATCATGGCATCGAAGGCGTCCTGGGCCGCGTCGAAGTAGGACAGCCGGAGCCGCTCGCTCACCAGCTCGCCGCGCACTCCTTCGGACACTTCCAGGGCGGCGGCCAGGTCCTCTTCGGCCGCGTCGACGTTGCCGAGCGCCCGCCAGGCGCGAGCCCGGGCGGCGAGCATCCGGTCGTCGAAGCCGGGGAAGCTCCGCCGCCGGGCGCTCTCGAGCGCCGCGGTCAGCCGGTCCACGGCGGACCGGGGATCGGCCTCCACCAGCGCCTCGCCCTCGGCCAGCGCCGCCTCCATGGCGATGTGCTCCGCCTGCTCGCCCTGACCCACGGCCAGGGCGTGGTCGCGGGCGTCCCCGAGATGCTCCAGGGCCTCGCCGT
>JASFUJ010000589.1:0-3375 GCA_050050355.1 Acidobacteriota bacterium | reverse complement strand
CGAGCCTGCTCTTCCTGGGCACCGAGCTCGGTCTGTGGATCTCCCTCGACGACGGCGCCCAGTGGGCCCGCTTCGAGGGTGGGGTGCCGGCCAAGGTTTCGGTGCGCGATCTGGCGATCCAGCCCCGCAAGGGGGACCTGATCATCGCCACCCACGGCCGCGGCATCTACATCCTCGACGACCTGACGCCGCTGCGGAACCTGACGGCCGACATCCTCGAGCAGAGCGTGGCCCTGCTGCCCACCCGCCCGGCGGAGATGACCATCCCGTCGATCACCTGGCCCTTCTCCGGCGCCGGAGAGTACACGGGACCGAACCCGCCGGAGGCGGCGCAGATCGCCTACTACATGAAGCGGCGCCATCTGTTCGGGGACCTCAAGGTGGAGGTCTACGACCAGGATGGGGAGCTGGTGAAGACCGTCCCCGGCTCCAAGCGCCGCGGCATCAACCGCGTCGAATGGCCCATGCGGTTGCCGTCGCCCAAGGTCCCGCCGGCCACCAACCTGGTGCCGGCCTTCGAGGGCCCGAGGGTCCCCGAAGGGGTCTACACCATCAAGCTGATCAAGGGGAGCGAGACCCTCACCGGCCAGGTGGAGCTGGTGCCGGATCCCCGGACGCCCCACTCGGCGGAGGACCGGCGGCTCCAGCAGGAGACCGCCCTCGATCTCTACGAGATGCTCGAGCGGATGACCTACCTGGTGGACGCCCTGATCGACCTGCGCGACCAGGTGCGCGAGCGCGCCGAGGCCGTGGAGAGCGATCGCCTGACCGAGCGCCTCGAGGGCTACGCCGACGAGCTGGAAGAGCTTCGCACGTCGCTGGTCGCGACCAGCGAGGCGGGCTGGCTCTCCGGCGACGAGAAGCTCCGCGAGGACCTGGGGAATCTCTACGGCGCGGTCAACGGCTACACGGGCCGCCCGACCCAGAGTCAGCTCGACCGGGTCGAGATCCTGCGCGGCCGGCTGGACGACGCCTTCTCGCGGTTCGAGGAGGTGGCGTCCCGGCGCGACGACCACGCCCGCGCACTGGAGCGGGCCGGCGCCGAGCCGCTGGTGCTGCTCACGCGGGAGGCCTGGGAGGAGCGCGAGGAGAGGTAGGCCGCGCACCGCCCGTTCGCCCGAATGGAGCCCCCGGGGTCCCCACCCCGGGGGCTTTTTCGTCCGGATCTTCGCCGCGCTCCGGTTGCCGCTCGGCGGGTCCGGCGCTCCGGACACCACCTCCGCCGGACCCGGCCCGGGTTACGGCGATCGGGGTCCAAGTGGCGATGTTCGGTCCTTAATGTTCATGAATCGGGCTTGTTTTTCTCTTTCGAGCGATCTTTCGTAACTTGTTACCCTTTGGCGTAAATCCTTGTGATGTAAGGAGTTGCGCTTGCAGAAATGCATTCTCGGCGATAGATTCGGCCCATGGCTTCGTTCGATGGGTTGGGTAGGGCGTTGCGGTGGACCCGGCAGCGCCAAGGCAAGAAGCAGTACGAGGTCGCCGAGAGGGCAAGGGTGACCAAGGCGATGCTCTCGTCCTACGAGAACGAGAAGCAGCGGCCGACGATCGACACGCTGGAGCGGATCCTGGACGCCCTCGACATCGACGTGGACTACCTGGCCTATGCCATCCGGTCCGTGCGTGCAGAGGGTGAGGGGCCGGCCGGTGCGCCGCGCCGGGTCCCTCTCGACGCCGGACCTCCGCTGGACGTGGAGCGGTTGCTCGGTCTGCGGCGCCGCCTGGAGCCGGAGGAGGAGCGGGCGGCCGCCCAGATGCTCGACGGCTTCCACAGCCTGCTGCGCTACATGCTCCGGCGCGAGGACGACGAGCTCCCCCACGCCTCGCCCCGGGCTTCCGCGCCCGACACCGGCCCCGAGGCGCCGGAAACCGGCTGAGCCGGCCTGCGACCGGCGGGAGCCCCTCCGGGGCACTCCGCCGATCACCGGTCGTCGCCGACCCCACCCAGGCGACGAACCCTCGAAGCGGCCGGCTTCAGCCGGCCGAGCGCGAGCGGAGCGAGCCACCCAACCGGCTTCAGCCGGCCGAGTGCGGTCGGAGCGAGCAGCCGCACCGGCTCCGGCCGGCCGCCCCGGTGCGGCCGGGGCCGCCGGGGCGAGCATTCGCCGGCCTCCTCTCCCCCTTCCGGCAGAACGGTTCCCGGGGCCTTCCGGGCGCGGCATCGTCGGATCCGAGGACGAATCATCCGTTCCGGTCACGCAACGGCTCCGCGCGTCCCCTGGATCGACGTTCGAGAATCGCTTGCCGGAATTTTTGCCTGGAAGGCGTAACTTACTGAAAAAAAGCGACTTAGCCTTGTATTGACAGGTCCTCCGGGGGTATATTTCCCCAATGCCAGTATTTGAGGGACTGGGCAAGGCTCTGCGCTGGCTGCGCGAGAAGCAGACGAAGCGTCAGTACCAGGTGGCCGAGGACGCGGGCATCACCAAGGCCATGCTCAGCGCGTACGAGACGGGCAAGCAACGGCCTTCCCTCGAGACCATCGAGAAGGTGCTCGGCGCGCTGGACGTGGACCTGGTGACCCTCCAGGACGCGCTGGATCACGTCAACGAGCGGCCCCGGCCGCCGGCGCCGAACCCCGTGCCGGCGACACCGGAGGCCGGCCGGGTGGACGTCCACGGCGTCCTGGGCGTGCGGTCGCTACCGCGGGAGGAGGAAGAGGCCTTGCGACAGATGCTGGAGGGCTTTCACCGGTTCCTGCGTTACCTGCACCGGACCCGGTTCGGTGGGGAGGAGGGGTAGGGGGGCTGCGCCGCCGCAACGCCTCGGGCGCCGCGGCGGCGGGGAGGGAGGAGGCCGGCTCACCCGGCCTCACCCGGTCTCAGCGGGGCGGCGGCGTCTCGTCGAGCCGCCGCTCGAGCTCCTTCAGCCTCTGCTCGAGCTCCCGGAGACGGGTCTCCAGCTCCCGGTTCCGCTCCTGGAGACCGTCTCGGAGCGCGGGCCAGTCGACCTTTCCCAGCTCCTCGACGATCCGGGGCCGCACGCGGATGAGGGCGTCCCCTTCCTCTCCGGCCCGTCCCTCGAACCACTGGAGGCCGCCGGGGAGCTCGCGGAAGTGACCCTCGTGGAGCAGCTCTCCCAGCTCGATCCGCTCCCGCTCGCGCTCGCGGACGGTGGCGGTGAAGTCCATCGGCCGGCCGTCGCGCCACACCTCCAGGTCGAGGGTCTCCCCGTCGGAGTGACGGCGCACCGCCAGGCTGACGTCCCAGGTGGAGCCCATGGGCTCGCCGTCCACCTCCGTGACGACGTCGCCCACGGCGAGGCCGGTCTCGGCGGCGGGGCTGTCGTCCTCGACCCGCGCCACCAGGACGCCCCGGTCGTCGGGCACGCCGAAGTAGGTGCGGAGCTCCGGGGTGAGCTCGGTGAGCTGAACGC
>JASFUJ010000588.1:0-3381 GCA_050050355.1 Acidobacteriota bacterium | reverse complement strand
CGATCGTAGCGTCCCCGGTGACGACCGGAGTGTAGAGACGGACCTGATCGGGCTCGCGCCAGCCGATCCCGGGCCGTACCTCCTGGTCATCTCGCCACAGGCTGTACCGCGCGAACCGTCCGGGATCGACGCGTTCGACGACGGCTCCTTCAGTCCTCACCGACAGGTAGTTGCCGTCCCCGAGCGCGAGATCGGTGCTCAACGAACTCCGGTTCTGCAGGCTGACCCCCAGAACCGCTGTCTGACCACGGAGCGACCTTATCACGAGTCGTGCATGAATGTCGGGTGCGGGCGGCTCGTCCCCGAAAACGGTCGCGAGACCTTCGGCCCCGGGGCTGAGCGCCTCCTCCGCCGGGTCCGGCAGGCGGTGGAACAGCAGGCCGAGCAGTCGCTCGGAAGCCGCCTCCCGCGCACGCCGGCGCAGGTCGTAAAGCAGCGCCGGCGCGGTGCGGACCACCCGGACGGCCTCCCCGGGAGCGACGTCCCAGGCGCCCACCCGCGTCCGCCGCTGCGCCTGGAAGGCGTAGGCCAGGCGCCCGACGCCGCCGAAGGCGTCGCCCAGGTTCCGGCGCAGGGCCCGGTTGCCGGCCATCTCGGCGAGCGAGGCGCGGGTGGTGGCGTCGATCACGTCGCCGGAGGCGTCGAGCCGGCTCGCGCTGCCGATCGTCCGGAGCCCGAGCAGGTAGTCGGCGCCGAGGGCCTCGGCCCGGGCGAGATCCTCCTCGGTGCGCTCCGGATCCCAGTCCTCCGCGCGGTCGAGCGCCCCCGGAGGCTGGCCGTACAGGAAGGGGACCAGGAAGTCGGCGCTCCCGGCCACGGCCTCCGCCCCTGGAGCTCCGAGCCACTCCCGCACCAGGCTCACCGACAGGAACAGGTCCTCCGGCAGGCCGGCTCGCACCTGGAGGACCAGCTCCGCCAGGAGCTCCAGCCGGGGGTCTTCCGCGCCGGCGGGCGCGTGGGCGGCGTGCGGCACCAGGTGCAGGTGAATCCCCACCGGCAGGAGGCCGGCGTCCTCCGACGCCTCGCGGAGGCCGGCCAGCGACCGGTCGAGCGTCTCCGCGGTCCGGGCGGCGTCGAGGTCGATCGGCGGCGGCCATTCCCCCAAAACGACCAGGGTGGTCGGCGTGCGGCGCGGCACCGCCCCGGGCAGCTCGCGCGCCCAGGTCTCGACGGTGAATCCTTCGGCACCGGCGGCGAGGTCGGCGGCCGCGAGGAACACCTCGTCGACGCCGGCGGTCCGTAGCGACCGCGCCGCGGCCGGCGAGACCGTGGCCACGCGCGGGTCCACCCAGACCGCGGAGCCGACCGGGCGGCTCCTGCGCTCCGAATCACCGGCGCCGCAGCCGGCGAGGAGCATCGCCACCAGGGCGGCCAGGGAGGTCAGGGTCCGGAGACGGTTCACAGGGGCATTGTAATGGTGACCTCGAGGCCGCCGCCAGCGCGATTGCGGGCGGCGATCGAGCCGCCGTGCTCCTCGGCGATGCGGCGGGCGATCGGCAGCCCCAGGCCGGTTCCGGTGTCGTACGTGGAGAAGTTGGGGTCGAAGATCCGGGGCAGGAGCTCCGGCGGCACCCCGGGGCCCTGATCGCAGACCGCGATGGTGACGGCCCGGGAGCCGGCCTCCAGGTAGACGGTCACCCTCCCCGCGCCGCCGCTCGCCCGCAGGGCGTTCTCCACCAGGTTGCGCACGGCGCGGCCGAGGAGGCGCTCGTCGAACCGGGTCTCGAGCGCCGGGCGGTCGGTCTCGAAGCGGACCTCGACCCCCGCGGTGGCGGCGCTCCGGTAGCCCTCCACCAGCTCGCTCAGGGTCTGCACCAGGTCGCCCGGCCGCGGGTCGATCCGGGGGATCGAGCTGAAGGTCGAGAACTCGGAGGCGATGCTCCGGAGCTCGTCCACCTGCTTGAGGATGTTCCCCGTGCAGCGTTCGAACACCTCGTCGAGGGGTCCGCCGCCGCGGTAGACCTCGCGCAGGTGCTCGGTCGACAGCCGGAGCGGGGTCAGGGGGTTCTTGATCTCGTGGGCGATGATCCGGGCCATCTCCGCCCAGGCCTGGAGTCGCTGGCTCCGCAGCACCTCGGTGGCGTCCTCCACCACCAGGAGGGCCGTCGGCTCGCCCGGTCCGGGAACCGGCACCCAGACCAGGCTCCACTCCCGTTCCTCGTCCTGCTCGTGCCCGGTCAGGCGCACGGTCGCCCGCGCCGGGCTTTCGGCCCGATGCCCCGCCGGGCGGTCGGCCGGGCTATGGGGCTCCCGGCCGCGGAGGGCGTCGAGGAAGTCCGCCACCGGGGCGAGCCGCTCCCGTTCGAGCGGGTCGTCCCCGGTGCGCCGCAGCGAGTCGTCGATGCGCTCGCCCACCTCGACGCCGAGGAGGCTCCGGGCCACCCGGTTGTGCATCAGCACCCGCCGGTCGCGGTCGAGGGAGACCACCCCGGAGGTGATGTTCTCGACCATCCGCTCCACCACCTTCTTCTCGCGCACCAGCCGCTCGCGGCTCTCGGCGATCCGGCCGGCCATGGCGTCGACCGCGTCGACCAGCGCCGCCAGCTCGAGCTCGCGGGGGGCCAGGTCGAGGGACGCGGCGCCGGCGGCGATGCGGCGGGTACCCTCCACCAGCTCTTCGATCGGTTCGGTGAAGCGCCGGGCGAGGGCGATCCCCACCACGATCAGCAGGCCGAAGAGGACGGCCGACACGAGCACGGCGCGGCGCCGCAGAAGCGCCAGCTCCTCGGCCACCTCCTCCTGCTGCGCCAGCAGCGGGATCGACAGCAGGAGCCGCTCCTGGTCGGCGGGGGCGCCGGGAATCCGGAGAGGGGCGTAGATCTCCAGGTGGGGCCGGGTCCCGACCCGGTTGGTGCGGTTCGCCCGGTCGTAGCGCAGCAGGGCGAGGCGCGAGTAGATCTCCCCCGGAATCCGCTCCGGCAACAGGCCGGCGGCGAAGAGCTCCGGCTTGCTGGAGGCCCAGATTGCGCTCCCCCAGTAGAGGTTGACCTGGTGGCGCACCACCCGCGACACCCACATGAGGAGCTCGTCGTCCACCAGGGTGGCGAAGCCGAAGCCGGGCTCGAGCGAGGCCACGTAGTCGCCGATCACCCGCTGCGCCGAGGCCAGCGCCGCCTCGCCCGAGGCCCGCTGCTCCCGGCGCATGCGCTCCTCGGCGTCCGACAGCAGCAGGAGGTTGAACAGCAGGAGCGGCAGCAGCACCAGGAGGGTCAGCACCACCATCAGGCGCTTGGAGTAGGAGAGCAGGGTCCGCCCGAGCAGGCTGCGGAAGGCGGGGCGCGGCAGGGCGAGCAGGAGGATGAGGGCCGCAGCCACGGCCACCGTCAAGAGGTTCCCCACCGCGTGGGCCCCCACCCGCTCCAGGGCGCGGAGCGGACCGAG
>JASFUJ010000587.1:0-3389 GCA_050050355.1 Acidobacteriota bacterium | reverse complement strand
GAAACTCGCGTTGGCAGGGGGCGCGGGCGGGGCGCCCCCGCCCCGCGCCCGGCGAACCCCCCGGCGAAGCCCCCCCTCCCCCCGGCCTTCGAGCGCCTACTCGCCGTCCTTCAGCACCCCGTAGAGGTCGCTGTCGGTCGAGAGCACCAGGACGGTCTCCGGATCGACGGTCGCCTCGTAGGTCTCCAGGGTCTTCAGGAAGCCGTAGAACTCCCGCGACTGGGTGCTCTGATCGTAGGCTTCCGCGTAGATCGTGGTGGCCTCGGCGTCCGCCTTGCCGCGGATCTCCTGGGCCTCCCGGTAGGCCTCGGACTGGATGCGCTTGAGCTCCCGGTCCCGCTCGCCGCGGATCCGGGCGGCCTCGCCGTCGCCCTCGGAGCGGTACTGGGTGGCGATCCGCTGGCGCTCGGCGATCATCCGGTCGTAGACCTTGCGCCGCACCTCCTCGGTGTAGTTGATGCGCTTCAGCCGCACGTCGAGGATCTCGATCCCCAGGTCTCCGGTCCTCGACCGGGAGGCCTCGAGGATCTGCTCGCGGAGCTGGTCCCGTCCGAAATCGATCTCCTCGAACGCGTCCTCCTGGTCCGGGAGCGAGGTGTCCACCTCCGGCTCCCGGTTGGAGGTCCGGACGATCTCCACCAGCGCGTGGTTGGCGACGGCGTTGCGGGTCTCGCCGTCCAGGATGTCGTCGAGACGGCTCTGCGCTCCGCGCTCGTCGCGCAGGCGCTGGAAGAAGAGGAGCGGATCGGTGATCCGCCAGCGCGCCATGGTGTCCACGAAGATGAAGCGCTTGTCGCGCGTGGTCAGCTCGTTGGCCTCGCCGTCCCACTCGAGGAACCGCTTGTCGAAGCGGTTCACCTTCTGGATGAACGGGGCCTTGAAGTGCAGGCCGGGCTGGTCGACGGTGTCGCCGACCGGCTCGCCGAACTGGGTGATGATCACCTGCTCGGTCTCGTTGACCACGTAGACGGACGACAGCAGCGTGACCGCGAGGGCGATTGCGACGATCGCGATGAGAGCTCGCATCACTGACCTCCTCCCTGCCCCTGGATGCTCATGGGACCTGAACCCAGATTGAGCAGCGGCAGCACGCTCCGGGCATCCTCGTCGACGATCACCTTCTGGCCCACCTGGGGCACGATCCGGGTCATGGTCTCCAGGTAGAGGCGCTTGCGGGTGACCTCCGGGGCGAGACGGTACTGGGCGAACAGGGAGTTGAAGCGGGCCGCCTCGCCCTCCGCCCGGTTGACCCGGTCCAGGGCGTAGCCTTCCGCCTGCTGGATCGTCTGCTGGGCCTCGCCGCGGGCCTTGGGGATCACCTTGTTGTATTCGCTCTGCGCGGCGTTGATCTTCTGCTCGCGCTCCTGCTCGGCCTCGTTGACCTCGTTGAACGAGGGGCGCACGGGGTCCGGCGGGGTGACGTTCTGGAGCACCACCTGCTCCACGTGGAGCCCGGTTTCGTACTGGTTGAGCAGGTCCTGGAGCTCCTGCTGCACGAGGGTGGCGATCTCCTGGCGGCCGATGGTGAGCACCTCGTTGACCGTGCGGTCGCCGACGGTCTGGCGCATGACCGCTTCGGACAGGTCGCGCAACGTGTCCTGGGGATTGCGCACCCGGAACAGGAACGCTTCCGGGTCCCGGATCCGGTACTGAACCACCCACTCGACGTCGGCCACGTTGAGGTCGCCGGTGAGCATCAGCGACTCGTCGGTCAGGTCGGACTGGGAGTAGGTGGTACGCACGCCGGCTTCCCGGGTGCGATAGCCGAACTCGTCCTTGAGCTGTCGCTGGGTGGGAACCTTGATCACCTGGTCGACCATCGGGATCTTGAAGTGGAGCCCGGGGTCCGTGATGTCGGTGAAGCGGCCGAAGCGCAGGACCACGCCCTGCTGCTCGGGCTCGATCATGTAGAACCCGTTGAACGCCACCACCAGGACCACGAGAGCCAGGAGGATCTTGAGGAACGGGAGCTTGCGGAGTCTCTGGAGCTCGGGCGGGATGTTGAGGCCTTGGCCTCCCCTCCCACCACCTCCGAATGGATTGTCTGCCATGGGGGAAGGCTATCGCGGGCCCGGCCCCCGGGCAACTCGCCCCGGGCGGGTGCTGAGGAATTCGCTCTCGCCCGGCCGTCCCTATCCGGTGCAGCGCGGCAACGTATTCGATGGCCATCGAAGTGCCGAACCACGACCGTAGAGGAGACTCGTCATGCAAGCTCGTTCGGAAGCCCTGGGCGATCGGGTCCTCGACGCCCGGCAGGACTCGACCGATTTTCGCGACCACATCTATCAGCCGGCGCTGGTGCAGCTCCCGCGCCGCCGGGAGCCGGATCCGGACCTCCTGCACGTGCGGGACCAGGGAAAGGAAGGAGCCTGCACCGGCTTCGGTCTCGCCGCGGTGATCGACTATCTCAACGAGCTGCGGGTCCGAGAAGGGGTCCTGGATTCGCCGCACGAGCCGGTGAGCACCCGCATGCTCTACGAGATGGCGAAGCTCCACGACCGCTGGCCCGGGGAGGATTACGACGGCTCCAGTGCCCGGGGCGCCATGAAGGGCTGGCACAAGAACGGGGTCTGTCCGGAGACCGACTGGCCGTACGTGGTCGGCGGCGCGGCGCCGCGGGAGGAGCTCACCGCCGAGCGCGCCGAAGGGGCCTTGCGCTACCCCCTGGGGGCCTACTACCGGGTCCTGCCGCGCCGCTCCGATTTCCAGGCGGCGATCGCCGAAGCCCATGTGCTGTTCACCACGGCGCGGGTCCACGCCGGCTGGTCGGACCCCGTCGGCGGGGTGATCGAGTACGTTCCGGAGGAAGAGCTCGGGGGCCATGCCTTCGCCGTCCTCGGCTACACGGAGCGCGGATTGATCGTCCAGAACTCCTGGGGCGACGACTGGGGCGGCCTCCGGGTGGGCGACCGGCAGGTCAGCGGCCTGGCCATCTGGACCTACGAGGACTTCGAGGCCAGCCTGATGGACGCCTGGGTCGCGCGCATGGCCCTGCCCGTCGAGACCCTGATGGCGCTCCGCCCGGGGGCGATCGTCCACGTCCCCGGCGGTCCGCAGCGGGCCGAGGACGCACCGCCGCGGCACGAGATCTTCCACCAGTACGTGCACATCGACGACGGCCGGTACGACGCGCGGGACACCTACCCGTCGAACGCCACCCAGGTGGACGAGATCGCGGAGCGGGCGGCCACCGCCGAGCACCTGCTGCTCTACGCCCACGGCGGTCTCAACACGATCGCCGCCGCCGCGTCCCGGGCCGGGGCGTGGAAGCCGGTGTTCGAGCGCAACGGGATCCACGCCGTCCACTTCATCTGGGAGACCGGGCTCCTGGCGGAGCTGCGCGACGTGCTGCTCGGCAAGGAAGACCAGGCGCGCGAGCGCGTCGGCGG
>JASFUJ010000586.1:0-3395 GCA_050050355.1 Acidobacteriota bacterium | reverse complement strand
CCCGGAACCGATGCCGGAGAGAGCCGGGCCGGCCGGATCACCCGGGAGCTCCACCTGATGGTCGCGGGGGAGTGGAAGAGCTTCGAGGTCAAGGTCACCCCGATGGTGTCACCGTCCGGCGAGCTCCGCGGGCGGGTGATGGTGCTCGAGGACCTGACCCAGCTCATCAAGGCCCAGCAGCTCGCCGCCTGGAACGAGGCGGCCCGCCGGATCGCCCACGAGATCAAGAACCCCCTCACCCCCATCCGCCTGGCGGCCGAACGGATCCGCCAGAAGCACCGGCGGGGCGAGCCCGACCTGGGCGAGGCCCTGGAGGCCGGGGTCGAGATCCTGCTCGGGGAGGTGGAGGCCATGCAGGCCATGGTGGACGAGTTCTCCCGCTACGCGCGCATGCCCAGGCCGCAGCCCCAGAAGGTCGACCTGAGGGTTCTCGTCCGGGAGACGCTCCGGCTCTACAAGGGCCTCAAGCCGGGGGTCGAGGTGGCGAGCGAGGTGGATCCCGAGTCCGGCGAGCTCATGGCCGATCCGGAGCAGCTCCGCAGGGTGCTGATCAACCTGCTCGACAATGCCATCGAGGCGGTCGACCCCCCGGGGGAAGTGCGGGTCAGCGCCACCGCCCGGGACGGTCGTGTGGCGCTGCACGTCGCCGACACCGGACGGGGCATTCCCCCGGAGGCGAAGGAGAAGCTGTTCCTGCCGTACTTCTCCACCAAGGGGCGGGGCACCGGCCTGGGGCTGGCGATCGTCCACCGGATCGTGGCCGATCATCGGGGGACGATCCGGGTGGAGGACCGGCAACCCCGCGGCACGGTCTTCACCATCGAGCTGCCCGTGCGGTGAGGGCCGCGGGTCACCCCGCGGGGGCGCCTCAGTAGCGGTAGACCGCCGCCACCGCTTCGCCCTCCGGCACCTGCTCGGGGCTCACCGCGTACACCGTTCCCCCCTTGAGCACCGTCTGGATGGCGGCGAAGTCCAGCAGGTCCTCGGTGCCGGGCCCGTTGTCCTCGCTCAGCTCCACGGTCCGCTCGTCCCGGTCGAAGGTGCCCCACTGGCGGGTGCCCAGGGCGACGAACAGGGTGTCGATCCGGCCGTCGTCGGCCGCCCGCACCACGTCGTCGAGCTGCGTCGAGGCCTGCCCGGTGCCGGCGAGCTGCCGGAAGCGGTCCACCGCCGTCTCCTGGCCCCTGGTGAACTCCGGCTCGACCAGCGGCCAGGCGCGCTCGTGGAGCTGCTCGGGCGTGAGCTCGTCCGGGTTTCCGGGCACGCCGCCCTCCAGCAGGGTCGAGACGTCCGAAACCTGTCGGTAGAGGGGGAACAGGAACTCCACGCCGGCGAGCACCAGCGGCACCTGCTTGCCGGCGATCACCGAGCCGATCCCCTTGTCCAGGAGGTTGAAGAACTTCCGGATCTCCAGCTTGACGTCATCCTCGCCCCCGCCCTGGCCGTGGTAGACCGGCGACTGGTTCGCACCGCCGGTCTTGGCGCCCGTGTGGTACTGGATGTGGGTCTCCTCGACCTCGTAGCCCAGGGCGTCGCTGAGGCTGGTGGGGAGGTCGCCCAGGTCGACCTCCCGCACGTTGTGGCGCGTGGCCTCGAGCAGACGGGACTGCTTCTGCGACAGGGCCAGGATGTAGAACCGGCCGTCGCCCGCGAGCATCGGCAGGAGCGGCTTGAGGTGGAAGCGCTCCTCGACCACGGCCAGCTCCCGCACCCCGAGCGGGACCCGGTAGTGGCGGAAGAAGTCCTGCGCCAGGAAGACGGCCAGGCCGTCGCTCTGATGCTGCCAGAACGGCGTGTCCTCGATCAGGTCCGTGGCCGGGCGGAGGAATCGTGCGGCCTCCTGCGGGCTCATCCCCCGCTCCTCCAGGGCGTCGCTCACCTGGCGAACCAGGTTCTTGAACCGGATCGGATTCTGCTGCGTCTCCGGTCCCGCCTTGACCATCGGTGCGTAGATCGACGCGCAGACGCTGTCGCGCCTCTGCATCAGGGCCTCGAGATCAGCCTGGGAAAGCTGTTTCATGAATCGACCTCCTTGAGGAAAACGCGGAATCTACGGGGCGGAGCGACCGTGCCGGGTGAGCGTGCTCGTCCGCCGGAATCCGCCCGGCGGTCCTCGGGTCCTATGGTATCGTCGCCCCTCCTTCCCGAACGACCGTTGCAAGCACGATGCTCATCCATTCAGAACGCGAAAGGAACCACCCCGCCATGCGCTCAGTGTACAAGCTTTTTTCCGTCGTCCTCATCCTCGGACTGGCCGCCGCTCCGGCGTGCGCCCAGACGGAGACGGGCGACGAGATGGCTGGTGACGAGATGGACTCGACGTCCATGACGGAAGACCAGAAGACCTTCTACGCGCTCGGCCTCGCCATGTCCCAGAGCCTGGGCCAGTTCGACCTCAGCGCGGAGGAGCTGGAGTCGGTCCAAGAGGGTCTGACCGACGGCGTGCTCGGCAACGAGGCCAAGGTGGATCTGCAGGAGTACGGGCCGAAGCTCCAGACCATGGCGCAGCAGCGGGCCCAGGCCGCGACGCAGAAGGAGCGCGACGCCGGCATGCAGGTGGTCGACGAGGCCGCGGCCGAAGCGGGCGCGGTGAAGACCGAGTCCGGCATGGTCTACACGATCCTCGAGGAGGGGAGCGGGGACTCGCCGTCGCCCACCGACACGGTGCAGGTCCACTACAAGGGGACGCTGCGGGACGGCACGACCTTCGACAGCTCCTACGACCGCGGCCAGCCGGCCACCTTCCCGCTCAACCAGGTGATCCCGTGCTGGACCGAGGGCGTCCAGCAGATGAAGGTGGGCGGCAAGGCCAAGCTCGTCTGCCCGCCCGACCTGGCCTACGGCGACCGGCCCAACGCCTCGATCCCGGCCGGCTCCACCCTGACCTTCGAGGTCGAGCTCCTGGACATCGTCACCGAGGGCGGGGACGACGCCATGGACGAGGGCGAGTCGATGGAGGAGGGCGAGATGATGGAAGAGGGCGGCGAGGGCTGAGCCTCTCCCGCCCTCCCCGGCCGTGCTGAGATATCGCGCCATCCGCTCGCTCCTCGTGGAGGACGTGGCCGGCCTGCGGCTCGGCTCTCCGGACGATCCTCCGGACGAATCGCCGCCGGGGGGCTCGGCGGAGCCCGCGGAGGCGCTCGAGGCCGCGCGCCTGGAGGACGAGGAGCAGGCCCTGCGTCACGCCGAGCGCCGCGCGTTGCTCGTGGTGGGGCTCGATTGGCTGGCGCTGGCGGTGCTGTTCGTTCTCCGGGACACGGCCGCGCCCTTCCTGCCGTTCGACCCCACGGTGGACACGGTGTTCACCCTCGGCATCCTGGCGGTGGCCATCCACTCCGGCTTCCGCCTCGGCCAGCTCGAGAAGTACCGGGCGATCCTCCGCATCCACCACGACC
>JASFUJ010000585.1:0-3402 GCA_050050355.1 Acidobacteriota bacterium | reverse complement strand
TCGTTCACCCGGATCTGGCGGCCGCCGACCTCCCGCCCGTCGAGCTCCTCGATGGCCCGGGCGACGGCCGACTCGTCCGCGAACTCCACGAAGGCGAAGCCGCGGGGACGGCCGGTGTTGCGGTCGGTGGGAACGAAGACCTCCAGGACGTCTCCCGCTTCCGCGAACAGGGTCTCGAGCTCGGTCTGGGTGGTCTGGTAGTTCAAGTTGCCGACGAAGACTTTGTGGGGAATGGTCCCCTCCTATCGATCGGCGGGCCGCTCGGGCGTACCCGCGCACGGTTGATCTGATCCGGTTCCCCGTGGAGCCGGTGGCCCGGGAAGGATACCCGGTTTCGCCGTCCGGACGAAGCGTGGCGCCCACGGCAGGCGCTCAGGCTCCGCTCGGCCCTTCGTGGACCGCCGGATCCTCGCCGTCGGCCGGGGCGTCGGCGGCCTCGTCCTCGGGGGGCTCCGGCCGCTTCATCAGCGCCAGGGTCCCCGCCGGCTTCCTGGTCTTGACCCCGCGCAGCGACTGGATGCCCTGGTGGATGCGGCTCGCGAGCTGCCGCTCGTCGCGCAGGGACTGGGTGACCAGCTCGGCGCGCTTGATCTCGAAGTCCACCTGGCTGAGCTTCTCGGCCACGTGGTCGATGATCGCCCGCTGCTCGCGGAAGGTGTCGAGGTTGACCGTCAGGTCCTCGAGGATGTTGGAGAGGGCGTCGATCTTGTACTCCGCCTCCTCGACGCTCGACAGCTTCCCCTGGAGCCGGCCGAGCTTCGACTCCAGGTCCTCCGCCCGCTCCACCAGGCCGTTCATCTGCTCGCGGGCCTCGGTGATCCGCTTGCGGGCCGCCATCACCTCGGCGGCGTCGCGGCGGCTTTCGTCGCAGGCGTCATAGATCCCGTCCACCTCGCGCTTGATCCGCTCGACCAGGGCCTGGCGGGAGTTGATCAGGTCGATCTTGCGGTCCAGGCTGCCGAGGCGCTGCTCCACGGTCCGGACCTTGTCCTCGTGACGGCTCAGCGCCGCGTCCCGCTCGCGCAGCGACTGCCAGCGCTCCTCCAGGTCGGCGTGGAAGCCCTCGATCTTGCCGAGCTGCTCCTCCAGCCCCTTGGAGCTGTCCCGGATCTCCCGCTGGCGCTGCTCCACGGTGCGGGCCTCGCGCTCCCACGTCTCCCGCAGCTCCCGGGCGCGACGCCCCTCGGCGGAGACGCTCTCCAGCCGCCCCTCCTGGCGCTCGAGGCGCTGGTCGAGCTCCGCCAGCCGCCCGGTGAGCGACTCCACCTGGCTCTCGCGCTCGGTCAGCTCGGTCCCCAGGTCCTCGGTCCGGTCGAGCATCCGCCGGGCGGTCTCGAGGCGCCCCTCCAGGTCGTGCAGGCGGGTCTCCATCTCCCGGAGCTGGTGGGAGCTCTGGATCGACGTGGCCAGCTTCTTGAGGTCGGTCAGCTCCTCCTTGAGGCCGGACTGAGCCATCTTCATGGACTCGAGCTCTCCCCGGTGGCCGAGCTGCTCCTCCAGGCGGACGTCGATCGCCTGGCTCAGCTCGTCCAGGCGGTTGAGCCGGCCCTCGACCCCCTCCACGAACTCCAGCCGGGGCTCGAGGTCCGCCGCCCGCGTCTCGAGCTCGCCGGCGAGCTTCTGGACCTCGAGCAGACGGGCGTGCACCCGGTCCACCTGGTCGAGGCGGCGGGTCACCTCCTGGATCCGCCCCTCGGTCGCCGTTCGGGACTCGTGGAAGTCCGCCAGGACGGCGGCGGCCTCCTCCACCTCCTTGCGGCCCTCGTTCAGGGAGTCGAGCCGGCCCCGGGTCTCCTGGTAGATCGAGCCGAGCTCGTCGAGCCGCGCGGACACCTCGTCCACCAGGGAGCGCTGCTCGGCGACGGTCTGCATCCGCTCCTCGACGCGGGCGGAGGCGTCGTCGACCCCGTCGAGCCGCTCCTCGAGGGCGGCCAGGGACCGGGACCGGGTCTCCAGGGTCTCGACCATCGACTCCACCTGGCCGACCCGCTCGAGGAGCGCCTCCGCGTTCTCCCGCGCCCGGCGGACCTCCTCATCCCGCTCGGCGAGCTCGTCGAGCTGGCGCTGCTGGCGCCCCAGGGCCTCGGCCAGCTCGCGGACCCGCTCGTTGGCCAGGTCGATCTGCTCGCGCAGCATCTCCGAGCGAGCGATCCGCTCCTCGAGACGGTGGACCGCGGAGCCGATCCGCTCCTGGAGCTCCTGGCTCTGCTGCTGCACCTCCTCGCGCTGGCGCTTCGTGGCCTCCAGGCGCTCCACCAGGTCGTGGTGGACCCCCATCAGGCTCTGGATCTTGTCGTCGGAGGTCTGGACCATGCGGCTCTCGTCGGCCACCTTCTTCACCCGCGCCTCGATCCGCCGGGCGAGCTCGTCCACCTGGCGGGACTGGACCTCGGCGCGCTCGAGGGCCTGCTGGGTCGCGCCGAGGGACTGGGTCTTGCGGGCCACGTGCTCCGACAGGGCGTTGAGCTTGTGGAGCTGCTCCTCGCTCTTCTGCGCCAGGCTCTTGGCCGCGGTGAGCCCCGAGAGCATGTCCTCGATGCCCTCCGCCATCTCCTTCGCCTGGCCCAGGTCGCGGGTGATGGTGGTGCCGCTCTCGCGGAGGCTCGCCAGCTCGGCCCGCAGCTCCTGGGCCGTCCGGCTCAGGTCCTTGTAGTCGTCGACCACGGAGCCGGCCCGGTTCTCGAAGTGCTCGAGCCACTCGCGCAGGCTGCGGACCTTGTCGTCCACCGCGCTCAGCTCCTGGGCCTGCTCCCGGTAGTCGGCGATGCGCTGCTCGGCCTCCCGGCTGGTGGCCACCAGCTCGTCCACGGTCTCGGCCGCCCGGCGGGCCGCCTCGGTCCGCTCCGTCACCTCGTCCATCCGGCCCTCGGCCTCGCGGGTGAGGCCGTCGATCTGCCGGCTGCGGGCCTCCAGGGCCGAGAGCAGCGAGGCCAGGTCGTCCGCCGCGCTCATCCGGCCCTGGAGCTTCTCCTGCTCCGAGGAGAGCAGGGAGATGCGCTGCTCGATGCCGTCCACGGTCCGGCGCGCCTCGTCCAGGGCGCGGATCTTGGCCTCCGCCTGCTCCAGGGTCCGGACCAGCTTCTCCCGCTCCTCGGTGGCCAGGGCGGCGAGCCGGTCCAGGTCCTGGGGTGAGGGTCCGTCGCCGGAGCCGGTGAGGAATCGGTCGATGAGCGAGGGCATGGTCGCCTCCTTGGTCGGGCCGTGAACGAGACGCAGATCGAGATGCGGACTTCCACTGGATGTAAGCAAGGTGCGAGCCGGCGCGCGGCGGGACGGAGGGGGCCGGGTTCGGGGGCCGGAGCGGTTCCGGTCCGCGGCGGGTGGCAGATGTCGTCGGCCCGGAGTGACAGAGGTTGTCAGGTTCGGGGCTCGACGGCGCCCGGCCGGGGTGCGCTATCGTTG
>JASFUJ010000584.1:0-3403 GCA_050050355.1 Acidobacteriota bacterium | reverse complement strand
ACCAGTCGCAGGCCGAGGGCCCGGCCCCGCCGCCGAACGAGCTCGCGGAAGAAGCGCTGGACCAGGGCTCCCGCCCGGTCGTAGTCGCGGCAGACCACGGTCCAGCCGTCGTCGCCGGTCATCCCCTGCCAGCGCTCGAGCAGGTCGATCACGCCGTGGCCGAGCCGGTAGCCCCGGTCGATGGCGTAGTTCCGGACCGCCTCGTCCGCCTGGGCCTCGTCGGTCAGCGTGGTCATGGTCGATCGGATCGAGCGTCGCAGGCTGGGCACGATGTTCACGAACTCGTGGGAGTGGCGCTCGACGAGCTCGGGAGCCCGCTCCGCCAGGGCGGGGTGGAGGTCCAGCAGCCACTGGCCCAGGCCGGCCCAGAGGCCGTGCCGGGACGCGTCGCAGTCGAGCAGCCAGGACCGTTCCCCTCCGGGGTCCGTCTCGTCGACCCAGCGCTCCAGGCGCTCGTCCCGGCTCGGGCCGGGAGGCGCTTCGAGGATCACCGGTCGTCCGGCTTCGATTTCCAGGTCGCGGAGGGAGCTCAGGGTCGGCATCGTCATCGTCTCCTTCGGTACAGGTTGCGGATCCAGAGGGTGAGCCCGAGCGCGAGGGTGGTCACGGCGAGCACGGCAATGGCCAGGGTTCCGGGGTCCGGCCGGGTCTCGGCGGAGCCGGTGAGGGCGCCCCCCAGGAGGATCAGGTAGCTCCAGGCGAGGGGGAGCTGAATCCAAACCAGCGCGGCGAGGGCCACGCCCCGGCCGCCGATCCAGGCCAGGGAGAACCAGCGCACGGCCCGCCGCTCGTGCTCCGGCAGGTGGGACTGGTCCCGCACCCGGATCCGGGGCAGCGCCCGGGCGGCCAGGTTGCCGACGAAGACCCGGGTGTCCTCCATCAGGTTCTTGCAGCGGAGCAGGTTGGCGAGGACGTAGTAGAAGTCGGTGCGGACGAACAGGTAGCACTGCCAGAGGAGGGCCATCCCGTAGATCAGGAGCAGCGCTCCGGCGAAGCGGACCGCCCACGGCGGCGCCGCCAGCCAGCCCTCGGCCTCGGCGAAGAGGAAGAGCACGCAGAGTGCGGCGCCCGTGGCGTCGGCCAGAGGTCCGGCGACGAACGGCAGGTACCGCTTGCGCCGCGGAACGGCCCACACGCCGGTCATGTCGGTCTCGGCCACCGGCACCCACAGGCGGGTCCCGAACCCGAACCGGCACGACACGCCCACCGCGCGGGCCGCCACCAGGTGGGCCAGCTCGTGGACGGCGATCAGCAGCAGGCTGAGCACCAGGAGGGTGGTGCCGAAGGTTCCCAGCCCCTCGGGAAAGTACAGGGCCCGCCAGGAGGGGATCAGGTCGGGACGGGCGGCCAGCGCCAGGGCGGCGGCCCCGAGGAGCAGGCCGACGCCGGTCAGGACCGGGGTGTTGAACACCCTGCGTGCGGCCTCCGGGGTGATCGCCTCCAGGTGGAAACGGCGCACGCCGTCGGTGCCCGACGTGGACTCGGCGGCCTCGTGGTCGTCCGGCGGCGCGCCGTTGCGGCCGATCCGCAGGAAGCCCTTCCGGGAGAGATGCTCCAGGAAGGGGCCCAGGTCCAGGGGCTCGCCGTGGAGCTCCCGGTACCTGCGGCGCGCCTCGTCGACGGTCGAGCCGTCGGCGAGCCAGTCGAGCACTTCGACCGCGGAGGGCTCCAGCACCAGGAAGGTGCCGGTCTCCGGGCGACCGATGATCACCTCGCCGTCCTCGTCGAGACGGGTGAACGGGAAGACGGTCACTCTCTGGTCGCCTTGAATCGTCTCCATGGGGAAGTCTGCGTGGATCCGGATCGGGGGTCGGGTGAATTGGGACGGGTATGCCGTGGAACCGGCCGGAGGCCGGTGATCTCACCGGTCTCCGGCCGGGATGCGGCATCTGCTAGTTGATGCAGAACCAGGGGCACACCCAGCAGGGGTAGGCCGCGGCGGTGGTCTTGACGGTCTCCGCCTCGCGAATCTCGAACTTCTTCATGGGACGCTCACCTCCTTTCGTCAGGGTCGGTCTACCCACTAGGTGTACTTGCGTGTCCATTCGTGACAGAAAATATGACGATCAATTGGTCACGGTGAAGCGAAAGGACGACCCTGGTAACATGTCGGCCAAACGCTCGGGGCGCGGCCCGCAGTCGAATCACGAGGCGGGCCGCTGAGATGAACCCGCAGAACCTGATCCGGTTCGTACCGGCGTAGGGAAGCACGCCTCGGATTTCCAGAGACAGCTTTTCACGGCCGGGCGAGCCTCCGAATCATCGAAACACGAGGAGGAGCCGCCCCCCATGCCAGATCGACCGCAGGATCGACCCGATCGCCCCCCCTTCGACCCGTCCACATACCCGGCGCCGCTCCACGGCGCGCCCGACCCCGGCAACGGGGGCACCACTCCGGGGAGCTTCGCCCTCCGCCCGGAGGTGGAGCCGGGCGCCGGCGGCGCGCGCACGTTCTCGTCCCCCGACACGCCGGGCATGCCGGAGCCGTCGGACCGGACCGCGTGGGATTTCAACCCGGACCCGCGGTCCGCGGAGACCGCGGTCACCCAGCTCGAACAGGCCCGCCTGGGCGTCGTCACGCCCGAGATGGCGCGGGTCGCGGAGCGGGAGGGACACCTCGGCCCGGAGCAGGTGCGCGACGAGGTGGCCGCCGGCCGGATGATCGTGCCGGCCAACCGGGTGCACCTGGGCTACCGGCTGGACCCGATGGCCATCGGCCGGGCCGCCCGCACCAAGGTCAACGCCAACCTGGGCGCCTCACCGGTCTCCTCGGGCACCGAGGAGGAGGTGGAGAAGATGCGCTGGTCCGTGCGCTGGGGCGCGGACACGGTGATGGACCTGTCCACCGGCGGGGACCTGGACGCCTGCCGGGAGGCGATCATCCAGGCGTCGCCGGTGCCGATCGGGACGGTGCCGATCTACTCGATGATCCTGGGCCGGAAGATCGAGGACCTGACCGAGGAGCTGATCCTCGAGACCCTCGAACACCAGGCGCGCCAGGGGGTGGACTACTTCACCATCCACGCCGGCGTGCTCCGGGAGCATCTGCCGCTGGTCAGGGACCGTCTGATCGGGATCGTCTCCCGGGGCGGCTCGATTCTGGCCAAGTGGATGCTCCACCACGGGCGCCAGAACCCGTTCTACACCCTGTTCGACGAGATCTGCGACCTGATGCGGGAGTACGACGTCTCCTTCTCGCTGGGGGACGGCCTGCGCCCGGGCGGGCTGGCGGACGCCACCGACGCCGCGCAGGTCGCCGAGCTGGGGGTGCTCGGCGAGCTGACCGAGCGGGCCTGGGCGAAGGGCGTGCAGGTGATGGTCGAGGGGCCGGGGCACATTCCGTTCGATCAGGTGGAGTACAACATGAAGCTCCAGCGCCGGATCTGCCACGGGGCGCCGTTCT
>JASFUJ010000583.1:0-3405 GCA_050050355.1 Acidobacteriota bacterium | reverse complement strand
GAGGGGTCGGCCGTCCGCGACTTCTCCGATCCCCCCAAGATCGTGGTGGGTGAGCGGACGCCGGGCGCGGGGGCCCCGGTCTTCGCCCTCTACGAGGGGATCCACGCCCCCCGGTTTGCGACCAGCATCGAGACCGCGGAGCTGGTCAAGTACGCCGACAACAGCTTCCACGCCCTGAAGGTGGTCTTCGCCAACGAGGTGGGGGCCATCGCCCGGGGCTACGGGATCGACGGCCGGGAGGTGATGGACGTCTTCTGCGCCGACACCAAGCTCAACCTCTCCCAGGCGTACCTCCGGCCCGGCTTCGCGTTCGGCGGCTCCTGCCTGCCCAAGGATCTGCGGGCGCTGCAGCGCGCGGCCGCCGACCGGAAGGTCGCCGTGCCGATGCTCGACGCGCTTTCCGCGAGCAACGAGCGCCAGATCGACCGGGCGCTCGAGCTGGTCCGGGGGGTCGGGGAGAAGGAGGTGGGGTTGGTCGGGCTGGCGTTCAAGCCGGGCACCGACGACCTCCGGGAGAGCGCGCTCGTCACCCTGTCCGAGAAACTGATGGAGGAAGGGTTCCACCTGCGGATCCACGACCCCAGCGTGTGCGAGAGCCGGCTCGTAGGGAGCAACAGGGCCTTCGTGGATCGGCACCTGGGAGTCCTCTCCGACCTGCTGGTGGACTCCCTCGACGAGCTCGACCCCTGCCGCGTGGTGGTCCTCGGCCATCCGACCGACGAGGCCACGGTCGAACGCTGGCTCGGCGACGGCAAGCACGTGATCGATCTCGTCGGCACCGTTCCCGGGCCGGAGTCTCCGAACTACCTCGGGATCTCCTGGTGACGGGGATCCGGGCGGGGGGCTCGTGAGAATCCTGTACATCCACCAGTACTTCGCGACGCCGGCCGGATCGACCGGGACGCGCAGCTACGAGTTCGGCCGGCGGTGGGTCGAGACGGGGCACACCGTCGAGGTGCTCACCTCGGGCGCCGCCCTGGTCTCGGCGCCGTCCTCCGCCGGAGCCTCCGCCGCGGAGCCGCCGACCGTCGAGGGCATCCGGCTCCACGTCTGCCGGGTTCCCTATCGCAACGAGATGGGGCCGATCCTGCGGATCCTGAGCTTCCTCGTCTTCTCGCTCCGCGCCACGCTCCGGGGGGTCCGCCTGGCCCGGCCGGACGTGGTCTTCGCCACCAGCACCCCCTTGACCGTCGGAATCCCCGCGGTGCTCCTGTCCTGGCGCTTCCGGTGTCCACTGGTCTTCGAGGTTCGGGACCTCTGGCCCGAAGGGCCGATCCAGCTCGGCTGGCTGCGGCCGGCTCCGCTCCGCTGGGCCGCGCGCTGGCTGGAGCGGTGGATCTACCGGCACAGCGACCGGATCGTCGCGCTCTCCCCCGGCATGGCCGAGGGGGTCCTGGGTACCGGCTTCGACCAGGAGCGCCTGCGCGTGATCCCCAACTGCTCGGACAACGCCTTCTTCGATCCCGACCACCGGGCGAGCGCCCTGCGCCGCCGCCACGGGATCGAGGGCTTCGTGGCGGTCTACGCGGGCGCGCTGGGAGTGGCCAACCGGGTGCGCGACCTGCTCGAGGTGTGCGAGCACCTGCGGCGGGCCGGTGCTCCGGTCACCGTCGCGGTGGTGGGGGCCGGCCGGGAGGAAGAGGTGCTGCGCCGCGGGGTGGAGGAGGCGGGGCTCGACAACCTCCTGGTGATCGGAGAGCAGTCCAAGATCGAGGTCCGCGAGTGGATCGCGGCGAGCGACCTGGGCCTGGTGCTCTTCGACCGGGTCCCCATCCTGGAGACCAACTCGCCCAACAAGTTCTTCGACTACTGCGCCGGCGGCCGGCCCACGCTGATCAACATCGGCGGCTGGATCGCGGACGTGGTGGAGGAGGAGGGGATCGGCTTCGCGGTCCGCGACGGCGATCCGGAGGGCGTGGCGGAGGTCCTGGTGCGGGCCGCGCGGATGTCCGAGGAGGAGCTGCGCCGCATGGGGCGGAGGGCGCGGGAGGTCGCCGAGACGCGCTTCGACCGGGACCTCCTGGCGCAGCGGGTGCTCGATCTGCTGGAGGAGGCGGCCGAGGGGTGATCCAGTGACCTACCGCCCGAACCGCCTCTGCCGCTGGTGGTGGGAGCGCAGGGCCCGCAGGAAGTCGATCCGCCGGAAGGCGGGCCAGTAGGTGTCGCAGAAATAGAACTCGGAGTAGGCGCTCTGCCAGAGGAGGAAACCGGACAGGCGCACCTCGCCGGAGGTCCGGAGGATCAGGTCGGGCTCGGGCAGGCCGGAGGTGTAGAGGTGGGGCTCGATCGCCCGGTCGTCGAACCCGGCCAGGACCTCCCGGAGGCTCCGTCCCTGCGCGACCTGGTCCGCCAGGTAGCGGCGGAAGGCGTCGGTGATCTCCTCGCGCCCGCCGTAGGCCATGGCGATGTTCAGGTGGAAGCGGTCGTAGCCGGCGGTCGCCTCCTCGACCGCGCGGATCGCCTGGCGGAGCCCGTCGGGCAGCAGCTCGGTCTTGCCGATGTAGCGCACCCGGACCTCGTTGGTGTGCACCTCCGAGTGCTCGGCGAGCTCCCGGGTCCGATCCTCGAAGAGCTGCAGCAGGGCGCCCACCTCGTCCGTGTCCCGGTGGAAGTTGTCGAGCGAGAAGCTCCAGACGGTGACCACCGGGATGCCGGCGTCGTAGCACCAGGAGAGGACCTGTCGCAGCTTGTCGGCTCCGGCCCGGTGGCCCAGGCTCACCTCGGGGCTGCCGAGGGCCCGGGCGTAGCGCCGGTTGCCGTCCATGATGATGCCGATGTGGCTCGGCAGGGCCCAGTCCTTCATCTCCGCCTCGAGCCGCCGCTCGTAGAGGGTGTAGAAGGGCCACAGGAGCGCCCGCCGGACCAGCTTCCACAGGTGACGGAACGGGCGGGCGCCGGCGCGCGGCGCGGCGCGTTCGTCGAGGGTGGTCGGCGTGGTGGTGTTCGTCACGGTCGGAGGAACGGGAAAGGGGGTGGATGTCTTCCCGGGGGAGAGTGTATCGGATGGCGAGGCGGGCGGGGACGAGCCCCGCCCCTACGGTCCAGCCTCGGTCACGTGGTTGCAGAAGGTCCGGGGGTCGATGTTGGAGCCGCAGACGATCAGGCCGACCCTCCGGCCGGACAGCCGCTCGCGGAGCGGGCCCACCAGGGCGGCGGTGGCGGCGGCGCCGGCCGGCTCGACGGCCAGCTTCGCCTCCCGGAACAGGAGCGCCATGGAGCGCCGCAGGGCGTCGTCGTCCACCAGCACCAGCTCGTCCACGAAGCGCCGGCACAGCGCGAAGCTGTAGGGGGCGGCGTGGGGGGCGCCCAGGCTGTCGGCGATGGTGCGGACCCGGTCGATCGCCTGCGGCTCGCCGGCGGCGAAGCTGCGGTGCATCGTGTCCGCACCCTCCGGCTCGACGCCGA
>JASFUJ010000582.1:0-3406 GCA_050050355.1 Acidobacteriota bacterium | reverse complement strand
TGGAGGGGTTCGAGGACCTGGAGACCCGGGAGGACGCGCTGCGCCGGATCCGGGCTCAGGCGTTCAACGCCCGGTGGGGACAGGACGCCTCCCATCGGGTCCGGGCGGAGGGAGACCGGCAGATCCAGCGGGCCCTGGAGCTGTTCGACCGGGCCGAGCGGTTGCTGGCGCAGCGCAAGGCCACCGGTCCGGAGAAGGTGGCGGAGCACCAGGAGGCGAACCGCGAGAACAGTTGACGGGAGGTGGCGGCCCGGGTCGGCCCGTGGCGGCCGACTGAAGCCGGCCGACCTCGAGCGGAAGTGAGCCGCCCTACCCGGCCTCCGCGCCGACCGCGAGCGTCAGCGAGCCGCCCCGGCCCTCAGGGGACGTTGTCGATCACGAACTCCCGCTCGCCCAGCAGCGTGGAACGCCCGCGCTCGTCCACCGCCACCGCCTGGATGCCGTGGCGCCCGTCGGAGAACTCGTTGCTGTCGAACTGGAGCCGCCAGCCCGCCGCGGCGTTGTCCGGGTAGCCCGGATACCGCTCGGCGACGCGCGGGGTCCCGAACCCGAGGGTCGCCTGCCCCACCTGGGATCCGTCCACGTAGATCAGCACCCGGTCGACGCCCTCCCAGTCCAGGGCCCAGCCGGTCACCTCGAGCACGCCGTCCCCGATGTTCCCGGGGCGCGGCGGGCTGATCCAGCCGAAGCCCTCTTCGTTGCCGATCCGGTTGTCGCACAGGAAGGTGACCGGGATCTCGTCCACGTTGGCCACCTGGCCCGCGATGTCCCCCACGCGCACGGTGAGCACGTGGTGGCCTTCGTCGAACCCGAAGTCGATCAGGGCGCCGATGTCCATGACGAACCGGTAGCCGGACTGGGGCGCGTTCCGCAGGCTCGGGTAGATGCGCTCCAGGTCGAAGCGGCGCAGCCCGTAGCAGTTGGTCAGGCCCTGATTCTCCACCGTGTCGCTGAAGAAGCAGTCGATGCGGCTGTTGGCGAACATGGCGCCGTCGATCAGCAGCTCCACGTACCCCACGCCCATGTCCCCGGTCTCGACGCCGGCGTCCAGGGTCCAGCCGGTCACGGCGGTCAGCCGCCGCGGCGAGGCGGCCATGTCGCAGGTCCCGTAGAGATCCGCGCTCGGACGGGGGAACTCGATCTCCCCGAACGGGGCCAGCAGGTGGGTGGTGTTGGTGATCTGGAGCTGGACGGGGTTGAGGAACCGGCGCTCGCCGGTCTCGGAGGTCACCCGCGCCTCGACCGTGTGCAGGCCGTTGAGATACCGCGTGGTGTCGAGCTGGAGGCGGAAGCCGGCGGCGCCGGAATCCGGAAAGCCCGGGTGCCGGGCCGTCACCCCCGGACGGTTCGCGCCGTAGGTGGCGCGGCCGGCGATGCGGCCGTCCACGAAGACGTCGACCGCGCGCACGCCGTCGTCGTCGAGCGCCCAGCCCGTCAGCGGGACCAGGCCGGAGCCGGAGTTGCCGCCGCCGACCCGACCGTCGAAGAAGCCGAAGGGCTGTTCGGCCCTGGCGGGGATCGCGGCCAGCAGGCCGATCGCGAGGATGGTCACGAGTGTCTTCGACTTCATGGCCTGTTCCCTCCACGCACCTCCGGGCGCCCGCGTCAGGTCGCGGTCGGCGTCCCGGACGGCGTCGGTTCCTGAGTCGTTGCTCTTGCCGAGTTCCAGTATTGCCTGATTCGTTCGGAAGCCTCGCGGAACGGGCCGTGCGAGACCTCAAGTATCACTCGAACTTTTCGCCCGATTCTATCGATGATTATGCAAGGAAGTCAATCTGTGCGCCAGTTTCCGCGGGACCGAGCTCGTGACGGCTCCGCGAGTTGGCCGGGCTCACCGCTCTCGCCGCTCCGATCGTCCGTCGAAGCGGGCCGAGGCGGGGGCAGGCGCACGGCGCTCACGCCGTACCTTGCCGCAGACCGTCCAGGTACGCCTCCACCACGCGGGGGAGCGCCCGGAGGTCGTAGCCCCCTTCGAGCACGGTCAGGCTCCGGCCGCCGCAGCACTCCGCGGCCAGCCCGGCGACCCGCGTCCCGAGACCGCGGAACCCCTCCTCCGTGACCCCGAAGCCGCCCAGAGGGTCACCCTTCCAGGTGTCGAACCCGGCGGAGACGGCCAGGAAATCGGGCTTCCAGTCGCGCAGCGCCGGCAGCACCTCGCGATCCACCGCCTCCAGGTACTCCTCCTCGCCGGTCCCCGCCGGCAGCGGCACGTTGAGCACGGTCCCCTCCCCCGCGCCCTCCCCCCGCTCCGAGGCGGCGCCGGTCCCCGGGTAGTAGGGGCTCTGGTGGGTGCTGGCGTAGAACACCTCCGGCCGGTCCTCGAACAGGTGCTGGGTACCGTTGCCGTGGTGGAGGTCGAAGTCGAAGATCGCCAGCCGCTCCGCCAGCCCCGCGCTCAGCAGGCGCTCGGCGGCGACGGCGACGTTGTTGAAGAAGCAGAAGCCCATCGCCCGGTCCCGCTCGGCGTGGTGCCCCGGCGGGCGGACGGCGGCGAAGGCGTGCCGCCCCTCCCCGCCGGCGGCCCACTCGGCGGCGGTCAGGGTCGCCTCCACGGCGGCCGTGGCGGCGTCCCAGGTGCCGGACGAGAGGGGGTTGTCCGGGGAGTCGATGAGCCCGTCCCCCCGCTCGACGGCCTTGAGCAGCCGGCGGACGTAGCGCTCGTCGTGGACCGCCCGGATCGCGGCGTCGCAGATCCGGTCCGCGTCGGTCTCCTCGAAGATCGAACCCGAATAGGTGTCGCTCGCGCCCAGATGGTCGAGGATCGCCTGCAACCGGTCCGGGCGCTCCGGGTATCCGCCGGAGGCCTTGTGCGCGAGACAGCGGCGACTGGTGTAGATCCGGATCATGACTCGATCTTACCGGGTGGAACCGGTCCGGCGACCCTCCGAGCCGCGCACCGCGAGCGACGTCCCCTCCTCCTCCAGCCGGCGGCGCAACCGGTAGACCAGGCTGTCGACCCGCGACCGGCTGACGGTCCCGCGACTCGCCCGGACCACGTCGCAGGTGGTCCAGCCCACGACCAGCACGAGCTTCAGGATGCGGGCGTTCTCCCCGCCCCCGGTCAGCGCGCGGCACCGGCGCGCGAACTCCCGCAACCGCTCTCGTTGCTCGATCCGGCACTGGGGACAGGTTCCCGGGGCCTCCGGCTCCGCGGCGATCGCGCTCGCCGCCAGCACCCGGTCTCCACCCCGCTTCCTCGCCGCGGCGGCGCGCAGGTGGTCGAAGGCCGTGCGCTCGGCGAGACGGCGCAGCCAGGCGGCGAGCTCGGCCGGGACGGTACCGCGGAAGGTGCGCAGGCGCCGGGCGCCGTCCTCCACGAGCCGGCAGTAGGCCTCCTGGGTCAGATCCTCGACCAGCGAGGGCTCTGGGGCGCGGCCGAACCGGCGGACGGCGCTGCGCACCCCCT
>JASFUJ010000581.1:0-3409 GCA_050050355.1 Acidobacteriota bacterium | reverse complement strand
CCGGAGGAGGACTACTCGGTCTTCGCGCTCTCCCGGGTGGCGCGCGCCCTGGTTCCGGCCCTGGCTCCGGGCCAGGCTCCGGGCCAGGCTCCGGGCCAGCTTCCGGCCCAGCTTCCGGCCGAACCTTCGAGGGAGATCCGGGGGCCGGTTCACCGGTGGCCGATCCACTGGGGATACCGGCCCCAGTCCGGGGCGAGCTCGGGGGGGTATCACTCCGGCTTCGTCACCTCCTACGCCCAGACGTTCACCCCCGAGGAGGCCGGTTCGTCCGAGGGAACGGCCGAAGAGTCGGCCGAGGGCTCGGAGAACGGTCGGCCCCCGGAGGGCGGGCCGGAGCGGCTCGTCTTCCTGACCAACGAGCGGACGGCCATCCCCGACGTGGCCCTGGCGTTGCGCGGGGCCGGCTACGCCCGCATCGTCGGCGAAGCCCCCCTGGACCGGAGTCGGCTCGCCAGCACGGTGGCGATCGACCTGGGTGAAGGGCTGACCGCGAAGATTCGCGCGAGCGAGCTGGTCCCCACCGAGCACGCATCCCCGGGGGTCGATCGACTGGTCGACGGGATCGCCGAAGGTGCCGGCGGGGCGGACCGGGCGGATCCGGCCCTGGAGCGTGCCCTGGCCCTGCTGGCGGAGCCGTTCGGACCGCCGCCCGCGGCCGAGACCGCCGTGGAGCCCCTCCCTCCCGGCGTCTGGCGTCCGGAGGAGACCTACCCGGAGATGCACGCGCCCGACGCCTCCCACCGCATGCTCGCGGCCTGCCGGCTGTGGGGCACCATCGAGCACTTCTACCCCTACCTGGAGCTGATTCCCGACTGGGAGGGTGCCTTCCGGAGGGCGATCCCCGAGTTTGTCGGGGAGTCGGGCGAGCCGGGCGAGCCGACGGCGGAGAAGGCCGAGGAGGGCGAGGAGGCGTACGTCCGGGCGGTGCTCCGGTTCGCGGCCGGCATCGAGGATTCCCACACCCGCGTCTGGGGCGAGCCCGTCTCCGCGCTCCGGGGCGAGGGGGGGCCGCCCGTGTCGATCCGCGAGATCGAAGGCGCGTGGGCGGTCACGGAGATCCGGGACCGGGCGCTCGAGGAGGTGCTCCGGGTGGGGGACGTGGTCCATGCCGCCGACGGGGTTCCGCTGGAGGAGCGGATCACCGAGGCCCGCCCGCTGGTGACCGCATCCAGCGAGAGCGCCCGGCGTCACCGGGCCCTGGTCTGGTCGCTGGCGGGCGACGAGGGCTCGACGCTCCGCCTGACGGTGAGCGGGGAGGACGGCGTCCGCCGGGAGGTGGAGGTGCGCCGCGGACAGCCGGAGGAACCGGTGGAGCCGGAGGAGGGTCCGCCCTACCGCCTGCTCGAGGGCGAGGACAATCTGGGGTACGTGGACCTGATGCGGCTCGAGGTGGCCCAGGTCCCCGCGATGTTCGAGGCGCTGGGCGCCACCGACGGGATGATCTTCGACCTGCGCGGCTACCCCCGGGGGACCGCCTGGGCCATCGCCCCCCGGATCAACGAGAGCGGCGCCGAGATCGGGGCCCGCTTCCGCCGCCGCGAGGTCAGCTGGCAGAGCTTCTACCTGGAGGATTCCGGCTACTTCTTCGCCCAGCCCCTGCCGACGCTGCCCGAGTCCGCCGGACCGGTCTACCGGGGCGAGATCGTGGTGCTGATCGACGACCGGGCCATCAGCCAGTCGGAGCACTCGGCGCTCTTCTTCGAGGCGGCGGCGGACGTCACCTTTGTCGGCTCTGCCACCGCCGGCGCCAATGGCGACGTCACCAACCTGGTCCTGCCCGGCGGCCTGTCGGTCTACTTCACCGGCCACGACGTGCGCTGGCCCGACGGCCGGCAGCTCCAGCGGGTCGGGGTCCTGCCGGACGTCGAGGCGGCCCCCACCCTCGCCGGCCTCCGCGCCGGCGAGGACGAGGTGCTCGACGCCGGTCTCGACGTGCTGCGCCGACTGGTCGAGGAGCGGTAGCGGACCGGTGCCCGCGCCTCAGCCCTCCGCGTCCTCGAGCACCCGGTCCGGCGCCTCGTGGGGGTGGTCGGCGAAGACCCGGGCGAACGCCTCGTCGAAGTGGCCCTCCAGGCGGACGACCGCCAGCTCCTCCGGCTCCAGGGAGACCACGTAGAGGCCGCGGATCGACGGCTTGCCCCGCCGGACGTCCCGGTTCACCAGCACCCAGGCGAGGGAGCCGGCCTCGCGGCTCTCGGCCATCACCGACCAGCCGTCGCGGGCGAGCATGCGCCGCAGGGATCCGGGCAGGGTGACCCGGTCGTAGTGGTCCTCGGACAGGGTCGAGCGGTTGAGGAAGACCGCCACCTCGACCCGGCGCACGCTGTTGACCAGGGTCAGGGCCTCGGCGTCCTCCTCCTCGTCGAGGGCCATGTTGGTGATCCAGCGGGCGAAGCCGGTGGTCAGCCGCCCCAGTCGCAGGTGGACGTCCTGCTCGTAGCGCGCCTCGGGCACCTGGCGCTCGACCGCCCGGCGGATGGAGTCGACGCCCGGACCCTCCCAGCAGGAGACGGCGCCCAGGGCGAGAAGCAGGATCGGGAGGACGGCGAGTGCGCGGGACGGCCGGTCCCTTCGTTGGATGCTCATGGCGTCTCCTCGTCTTCGAGCTCTCCTTCGAGATTCCGGAGCGGCTCGATGTCGAAGGTGCGGCCCAGGCGGCCCAGCTCGGCGGGCGAGACGTCGCCCACGATGTTGATGAAGCCGGCGCTGCCGTCCGGTTCGAGGAACATCACCGACAGCCCGGAGATCCGGTCGCCGTCCAGGCGGGTCTGGATGAACGACAGGTCGCCGCCGCCGGAGCGCACCTCGACGACCGTCTGCCAGCCGCGGCGCTCCAGCCGGCGGGCGGTCTCGATGGTGCGCGAGCGGAGCTCGTCGCGGGCCGCCGCCGGCACCTGGAAGAGGTCGGCGCGGATCGCCCGGAGCTTGGCGAGCACCTCGGAGAACCCGGGCTCCTCCCCCTTGGTCGCCTCGGCCACGAGCTGGAGGATCGGGCCGTAGAGCGAGATGCGGAGCGACTCCTCCCCCTCCTCGGCCACCAGACCCAGCCCTTCGAAGTCCACGTACCCCGGCTCGTCCCGAAAGGACGGGCTCGGGGGGCGCCGTTCCTGTGTCGGCTCTTGTGCCCGAGCCGGCGCCGGGAAGGCGACGCCCACGGCGAGGACCCCGCCCACGGCCAGGCTGGCGAGGAGGATCGCCGGAACGGAGCTGTGACGGATTCGACGGTTCACGGTTGCCTCCTCTCGGTGTCCGGCTCCGGGACGCCTTGCATCGCCCGCAGCCCGCGGACCGCCTGGCGGGCGGGCCGGCGCAGGGCGTCCTCCAGGACCTGGTCCTGCACCGCGCGGCCCGCGTCCCGGCCGACCGCGGCCACGGCGGCGAGGACCATGCGCGCCTCCCGCTCGGCCCG
>JASFUJ010000580.1:0-3416 GCA_050050355.1 Acidobacteriota bacterium | reverse complement strand
GCGCTGGTGCCGGCCCTGGGCGCCACGAGCGCGTTGCTCGCGGTGGGGATGGGGCTCCACAACCCGTCGACCCTGTCGCTGATCAGCCGGTTGACCGAGGGTCATCGCCAGGGTGGAACGCTCGGGGTGACGCGGTCGCTGGGGGCGCTGGCGCGGGGGGTGGGGCCGATCTGGGGCGGCTGGGCGTTCGGCGCCCTGGGGCCCGCGTGGCCGTTCTGGAGCGCCGCCGTGCTCATGGTGCTGGCCCTGTTCGTGGCCATCGGCCTGGCCCGGAGCCTGCCGTAGCCCTGCGGGCGGGTCGGTCCGGGGGCTCCCGGACCGACCCTGGACATCCCGCGTTCACGAACCGGCCGGACAGGCACCTCCCCCGATCGCTGCTCGGTGCCATACTCACGGAAACCGTGTAGGGGTGGGGCTCGTCCCCACCCGCGGGGCTCGTCCCCACCCGCCACCCCGTCCCCCCCATGCTCACCCGCGACTTCGACTACGACCTCCCCGAGGCCCTCATCGCCCAGGAGGCCGCCCCCCGGGGCACCAGCCGGCTCCTGGTCCTGGACGCCCCGGCCGGCTCCGCCGAGCGGCACCGGCGGGTCTCCGACCTGCCGGAGATCCTCCGCCCCGGTGACCTCCTGGTGGTCAACGACACCCGCGTGATCCCGGCACGAATCTTCGGCCGCCGGCTGCTCGAGGACGGGTCCGAGGGGGCGCGGGTCGAGCTCCTGCTGATCGAGAGGGCCGGGCCGGAGGGGTCGACCGAGTGGGAGGCCCTGGTCCGGCCCGGCCGCAAGGCCCGGCCCGGCACCGTGCTGCTGTTCAGCGACGCACCGGCGCCGGGGGCCGGCCGGCCGCTGCGCGCCGAGGTCACCGCCAAGCTGGACGACGGACGGCACCGGGCGCGCTTCTCCGAGCCCGTGGAGCCCCACCTGGAGCGCCTGGGGCACGTCCCCCTCCCGCCGTACATCAAGCGGCCGGACCGGTCCGACGACCGGGACCGCTACCAGACCGTCTTCGCCCGCCGTCCCGGCGCCATCGCCGCGCCGACCGCCGGGCTCCACTTCACCCCGGAGCTCCTGGACCGGCTCCGCGCGCACGGCATCGACCGTGCCACCGTCACCCTCCACGTGGGGATCGGCACCTTCAAGCCGGTGACCGCCGACCTGGTCCACGAGCACCGCATGGACGCCGAACGCTACGAGATCCCCGACGACGCGGCGGACGCGATCCACCGGACCCGTGGGCGGGGAGGGCGGATCGTCGCCGTGGGAACCACCGTGGTCCGCGCCCTGGAGTCGGCGGCCGCGGAGGACGGCACCGTGCGCCCCGGAACCGGCCGGACGGAGCTGTTCATCTACCCCGGCTACCGGTTCCGGGCGGTCGACGCCCTGCTGACCAACTTCCACCTCCCCCGCTCGACCCTCCTGATGCTGGTCTGCGCCTTCGCCGGCAAGGACCGGGTCCTGGCGGCGTACCGGGAGGCGGTCGAGGAGGGGTACCGGTTCTACTCGTACGGGGATGCGATGCTGGCGGAGCGGGCCCGAGCCGGCGGGTGAGGAGGGTGCCCTCCCGGCGAACGGTTCGGCGAAGACGGCCGCCCAGCCGCCATCGGTCTGCCCCCTCACCCCGGCCCTCTCCCCAAGGGGAGAGGGTGGCGATGTGGGTGAGGGACTTCTGGCCCGCGGGGAGAGGGTGGCGATGGGGGTGAGGCACTTCTGGCCCGCGGGGAGAGGGTGGCGATGGGGGTGAGGCACTTCTGGCCCGCGGGGAGAGGGTGGCGATGGGGGTGAGGGACTTCTGGCCCGCGGGGAGAGGGTGGTCGGTGGGAACCCTCTTCAACCGGCCCTCACGATCCGCTACGCTTCCCCCCCATGGACGAACGACCCGATCGACCCGAAGCTCCCACCACCGAGGGCCGCGACTTCATCCGCATCATCGTCGCGGAGGACCTGGCCGCCGGCAAGCACGGGGGGCGCGTGGCCACCCGGTTCCCTCCCGAGCCCAACGGCTACCTGCACATCGGCCACGCCAAGTCGATCGTCCTCAACTTCGGCATCGCCCGGGAGAACGGCGGCACCTGCAACCTGCGCTTCGACGACACCAACCCCCTCACCGAGGACATGGAGTACGTCCACTCCATCGAACGGGACGTGCGCTGGCTGGGCTACGACTGGGACCAGGAGCGCTTCGCCTCCGACTACTTCGAGCGGCTCTACGAATGCGCCGAGACGCTGGTCCGGGACGGCAACGCCTACGTGGACAGCCACTCGGAGGAGGAGATCCGCGCCCACCGGGGCACCGTCACCGAGCCCGGCCGGCCCGGCCCCGACCGGGACCGGCCGGTCGAGGAGAACCTGGACCTGCTGCGCCGCATGCGCGCCGGCGAGTTCCCCGACGGCTCCCTCGTGCTGCGGGCGAAGATCGACCTGGCGTCCCCCAACATGAAGATGCGCGACCCCTTGCTTTACCGGATCCGCCACGCGGAGCACTACCGCACCGGCGGGGAGTGGTGCATCTACCCCATGTACGACTTCACCCACTGCCTGTCGGACGCCTTCGAGGGGATCACCCACTCGCTGTGCACCCTGGAGTTCGAGAACAACCGGGAGATCTACGACTGGATCCTCGACCACACCCTGCCGGAGCCCCATCCGCAGCAGATCGAGTTCGCCCGCCTGAACCTGTCCTATACGGTGCTCTCGAAGCGCAAGCTGCTCCAGCTCGTGGAGGAGGGCCACGTCTCCGGATGGGACGATCCCCGCATGCCCACCCTCTCCGGCCTCCGGCGGCGGGGCGTCACTCCGGCGGCCATCCGGGACTTCTGCGACCGGATCGGCGTGGCCCGGGCGGACAACGTGGTCGACCTGGCGCTGCTGGAGCACTCGGTCCGGGACGATCTGAACACCCGGGCTCCCCGGGTGCTCTGCGTGCTCGACCCGCTCAAGGTGGTGATCACCAACTACCCGGAAGGCGCGAGCGAGGAGCTGGACGCCCCCCTGTTCCCCCACGACGTGGGCAAGCCCGGTTCCCGGGCGCTCCCCTTCTCCCGGGAGCTGTGGATCGAGCGGGAGGACTTCCACGAGGACCCGCCCGAGGGCTTCCGGCGCCTGGCCCCGGGCCGGGAGGTGCGGCTGCGCTACGGCTACTTCATCCGGTGCGGCGAGGTGATCCGGGACGAGACGACCGGTGAGGTGACCGAGCTCCACTGCACCTACGATCCGGAAACCCGGGGCGGCTCCGCCCCCGACGGACGCAAGCCGAAGGGGACGATCCACTGGGTCTCGGCGGCCCACGCTCTGGACGCCGAGGTCCGGCTCTACGACCGCCTGTTCAGCGTCGAGCGCCCGGCCACGGGCGACCATCCGTTCACCGACGACCTCAACCCGGAGTCCCTGGTCGTCCGGGAGGGGGCAAAGGTGGAG
>JASFUJ010000579.1:0-3416 GCA_050050355.1 Acidobacteriota bacterium | reverse complement strand
CGGGATCCTGGTGCCGTTCGACGGCACCGGGACGGTCGCCGGGCTGGCCGAAGCCGCCCTCTCGCTCCTCGCCGATCCCGCACGCCGGGAGCGGCTGGCGGTGGCCGGGCGGGCGCGGGTGGCTCGGGACTTCAGCGTGGCCCGCATGGTCCGGGAGCTCGAGGCGCTGTACACGGAGGTGGCGCACGGTGGAAGCTGAGGCGCCGGACCGCCTGGAGATCGTGCCGCTGGAGGAGGTGCCGCCGGGCGCCCTCCTGCCCCTCCTCGACGCCTGCCTCGGCGCCCGGCCCGGAGCCGGGTCCGAGCCGGCCGAACGCGGGGAGGAGTTCTGGCGCTGGAAGCACGAACGCAACCCGTTCGGGCGCTCGCCCGGGCTCGTGGCGCTCCACGCCGGCGAGCCGGTGGCGCTGCGGGCTTTCCTGCGCTGGCGGTGGCGGGTGGACGGCCGCGACCTGGAGGCCGTCCGGGCGGTCGACACGGCGACCCATCCCGTGTGGCGCCGGCGGGGGCTCTTCCGACGGCTGACCACGGAGCTGGTGGAGCGCCTCCGGGCCGAGGGGACGGCGCTGGTGTTCAACACGCCCAATCCGAAGAGCCGGGCCGGCTATCTGGCCATGGGATGGCACGACGTGGGGCGGGTGCCGCTGCTGGTGCGTCCCCGCCGCCCGGGAAGGCTCCTGAAGGCGGCCCTGGCCGGGCTCGGCCGGCGCGGCGGGATTCCCTCCACGGGCTCGGACGCTCCGATCGATCCGGGAGCCGGATCGTCCCTGCGGCCGGTCGGAGAGCTCCTGGAGGCTCCCGCGCTGCCGGGGCTCCTGGCCTCCCGCCGGGCGATGCCGGGACGGCTCGAGACGGCGCGGAGCCCCGACTACCTGCGCTGGCGGTACGCGGAGGCGCCCGGGGTGCGGTACCTGGCCGATTGGAGCCTGGATCGGGGCTCGGACCCGAGCCCGGACGGAGTGGCGGGAGCGGGGGGAGCGGCGATCGTGGTCCGGAGCCGCGTGCGCCGGGGCTTGCGGGAGCTCACCCTCGCCGAGATCCTGGTGAGCGACGATCCCGCCGGGCGGGCGGCCGCGGCCGGGCTGATCGGCCGGCTCGTCCGATCGGCGGAGGCCGACTATGTCGCGGCCCTGGCCACCCCGGGAAGCCCGGAGCGGGCCGTGTTGCGGAGCGCCGGGTTCCTCCCGCTCCCTCCGTCCGCCGGCAGGGGGGGGCCGCGGCTCGTGGTCCGGCCGCTCGCCCCGATCGCCCCGGACCCGCGGAACCCCGCCGCATGGCGGCTTTCCGTCGGCGATCTGGAGCTTTTCTGAGATCTCCGGCCGAGACGTGGCGCGGGGTTGCTAGGATCGGTCCGATGGACGGTTCTGAGCGTGGTCGACCCGCGCGTCGGCTTCATGACGTTGGGAGCGGATAGAGTTGTTCTTCAACCTCGTCGGGTTCCTCCTGCTGAGCGGCCTCGCCCTCGGGGTCACCGCGGCCGCGGCCAGCCGGAGCTGGGTTCCGGCCCGGCTGCTGCTGCTGGCGGTCGCCCTGCGCATCGTCGGCTCCACGGCGCGGTACGAGATCCTCTACCGGTTCTACAACGGGCTGGGCGACGCGGTCCGGTACTACACCGAAGGGCTGGAGCTCGCCCGGGGGCTCTGGGGGTTCGGTACCTCCATCCTCTCGCTCTCGTATTGGGTACCCCAGTTCGGGCAATGGTGGGGAACGCTCTTCCTCGTCCGGGTTTCCGGCGCCGTGCTCTCGGTCATCGGCCCCACGATGCGCGGGGAGTTCCTGGTCTTCTCCCTGTTCAGCCTTCTCGGGCTTTACGCGATCGCCACCGCGTTCAAGAACACCGGTCTCGGCCCCGGCCGGAGCCTGCAGTTCGCCAGTCTGATCTGGCTCTGGCCGTCCCTCTGGTTCTGGCCGTCGAGCGTGGGCAAGGAGGCGTTGATCATGCTCGGGGTCGGGCTCGTGACTCTCGGCTACGTGGGAAAGGGAGAGACCATCCGCTGGCTGCCCTTCGCCGCCGGCATGGGGCTCGCCTTCTGCATCCGGCCCCACGTGGCGGCGGTCCTCGCCATGGCGGCCATGGGCGCCCACTGGATCTCCGGCTGGGGTCGGCTCACGCCCCGCCGTCTGCTGGAGTCCCTCGTCGCGGTCGTCCTGGTGATCGTCGCGTTCAACGGCATGCGCGCCCAGTTCGGGCTCGCCGACGCGGACCTGGAAGGGATGGTGGAGTTCGTCCAGTACCGCTCCGAGCAGACCCTCGAGGGGGGGAGCAACATCGGCTCGGTCCCCCTGGGCCCCGCCGGGGTCCCGCTGGCCTTCGTCAACGTCTGGATGCGCCCGTTTCCCTGGGAGGCCCACAACATGACCTCGGCCATCGCCGCGGGCGAGCTGGTGATCTTCTGGTTCCTCGTCTGGCGCCAGCGCCGGAGCGTGCTCTTCACCGTCCGCAACTGGCGCCACCACCGCATGCTCCGGTTCGCCGTCCCGCTGCTCCTGGTCTACACGTTGATGATCGGCCTCACCTTCGGCAACCTGGGGATCATCGCGCGCCAGCGGGCGCCGATGTTCCCGTTCATGATCGCCCTGTTGGTCGCGGCGCCCCAGTGGGCCCGAGCCGCGGATCGCCAGCCGGGCGCACGGCGGGCCGCATGAGCCGGTTCCGCCGCCCGATCCGCGCCCTCCAGGCGCTCCTCCCCCCGGCCTCCGCTCCCGGCTGCACGGTGCTGTGCTACCACCTGGTGGGCGCCGGGACGGCCTCCCCGGTCGATCTGCCGCGGGAGCTGTTCCGCCGCCAGATGGAGGACCTGGCGGAGACGGCGGAGGTGCTGCCGCTGGCGGAGGCGATCGAGACCGTGCGGCTGCGGGCGCGGGCCGGGAGCGACGGCCGGGCGCCGGCCGCGACGACCGACCGCCCCCTCGCCGCGGTGACCTTCGACGACGCCTACCGAAACTTCTCCGAGGCCGCCTTCCCGATCCTCCGGGAGCTGGGGATCCCGGTCACCCTGTTCGTGCCGGTGGGCTTCGTCGAGGGCGAACATCCGGCGCCGATCCGGTCCGCCCCCCTCCCCGCCCTGTCCTGGGCCGAGCTCCAGGAGCTGGTGGACTCCGGGCTGGTGACCGTGGGCTCCCACACCTGGTCCCACCCGGACCTTCCGTCTCTGCCGGACGACCGCGTGGACCGGGAGCTGGAGCGCTCCCGGGAGCGGCTGGAGGAGCGCCTGGGCGACCCGGTGCGCTCGTTCTGCTATCCGCGGGGCCTCTGGTCGCGACGGGTCGAGCGGCGCGTCGGCCGGGTCTACGAGCTGGCCGCCGTCGGCGGTGGCTGGCGCTTCGGGCGGACGCGGTCCAACCCGCTGCGGATCCAGCGGGTGCCCCTGCGCGCGGACGGACCGTTCGCGATCGAGCCCGTGCTCCGCGCTCCG
>JASFUJ010000578.1:0-3421 GCA_050050355.1 Acidobacteriota bacterium | reverse complement strand
GCCCTCGAGGACCAGCTCCGGGGCAACATGGACCGGCCGGAGGTCGTCGACCGGTACCTGGCCTACATGCCCATGTCGCCGCTGGAGTTCCTCGAGATCGACATGCGGGCGCGGTTCTACGAGGTTTCCATCCCCCGCTACCTCCACGAGTGGCACGCGCGCTGGATCCAGCTCCACGAGGAGCAGGCGCGCGGGCTCTACGGTGACGCCTACGTCGACCGTCTGGTCGCCGGATGGCCGGTGGACACGTCCGGCGCCGAGGACGGCCTGGCCACCAAGACGATCATCGGCACCAACCGCAACGTGGCGTCCACCTTCAGCCCGTCGCCCGAGACCTACCAGGGCGAGATCCAGGTGGCGGTGAACCCCAACAACTCCAACCAGATCGTGGCGGCGGCCAACACCTGGGACACCATCGGTGGCACCTGTGGCGGGGGGATTCAGGCGGTCTTCCATTCCTCGGACGGTGGCGCCACCTGGGGCTACACCTGCCCGCCGGGCGCCTCCGGGTACCCGGGCATGACCTGCAACGGCACGGTCTACGGGTCGGACCCGGCGGTCTACTGGAACGACAGCAACGAGGTCTTCCTGAACCACATGCTGCTGTGCGCCTTCGGCACCCAGACCCGGTTCGCCATGGTGGTCGCCCGCTCGGCCGACGGCGGCGCCACCTGGAGCGGCCAGGGCGTGATCAAGAACAGTTGGGGGACCACGGACCTGGAGGACAAGAACTTCTACGTCATCGACAACCACGTCACCAGCCCGTACTACGGTCGCCACTACACCTGCTGGGACCGCAACAACAACGAAAAGTCGGCCTACTCGGCCGACAACGGCGTCACCTGGACCGAGGTCGACCTGCCGACCCCGCCGAGCCCCGGCTACGACCTGGGCTGCGACCTGGCGGTGGAGGCCGACGGCACCGTCCACGTGGTGTGGGACACGCTGACCTGCGGCGCCACCTGCACCAACGAGCGGATGTTCTACACCCGCTCCACCAACGGCGGAGCGTCGTGGTCGTCGCCGGTGCTGGTGCGCGACTTCAACCTGGTGGCGTTCTCGACCAACAGCACGCCGGACGCCCAGGACAACCGCGGCATCGGTCCGTTCGGCGCCATCGACGTGGACAACTCGGGCGGGGCCTGCGACGGCACCCTCTACGCCACCTTCTCCGACACCGCCACCTCGACCTCCAGCGCCAACACCGCCGACGTCTACGTGTCGCGCTCGACCAACGGCGGCGTCTCGTGGTCGTCGCCGGTCAAGGTGAACGACGACGGCCTGAGCAACCGGATCCAGTTCCATCCCTTCCTGGTGGTCGACCCGTCGAACGGCCAGGTGGTCGTCGCCTGGCACGACGCCCGGAACGACACGGGCAACGACGCCGCCGACTTCTACGTCGCCCGCTCCACGGACTGCGGCCTGTCGTTCCAGACCAACGTCCAGGTGTCGGGGGCGAGCTCCGAGTTCAACAACAGCGGCATCTCGTACTCGAACATGAACACCACCGACAACCCGAACGCCAACCCCAACCAGTACGGCGAGTACCTGGGCCTCGACGCCCGGGACTGCAAGGCGTACGTGGCCTGGACCGACACCCGGCACTACTTCCCGAGCTTCTCGACCGAGAGCCAGCGGGAGAACCTGGGCTTCGCGGTGGTCGACTTCGAGTGCGGCGGGGGCGGCGAGCCGGTCTGCGGCAACGGCGTCATCGAAGCCGGCGAGGTCTGCGACGGGGCCAACCTGGGCGGCGAGACCTGCCAGAGCCAGGGCTTCACCGGCGGCACGCTGGCCTGCAACGCGAGCTGCACCGGGTTCGACACATCCGGCTGTACGACCGGTACCTGCACGACGCAGACCCTCTACGCCAACGACTTCGACTCGACCTCGGGGCTGTCCGACTGGACCCGGGGCACGTTCGACGGCTCCAGCACCGACAACTGGCGCGGGGTCCAGAGCTGCACCGCGGCGAGCTCGCCGAACATCTTCCGCTTCGGCGGCAACCGCTGCACCCGCAACTACAGCAGCAACCGGTTCATCTTCGCGCAGCCGAACGGCGCCACCGGCATCGCGGTGCCCACCGGATCGAGTGACGCGCGCCTGTCGTTCGCCCACCGCCGGCAGTTCGAGACCAACTACGACGGCGGCCTCCTGGCCCTGTCGTTCGACGGCTCGAGCTACACGGTGATCCCGGCGTCGGCGATCATCGGCGGCGCCGGCTACAACGGCACCGTCAACGCCGCCTGCGAGCCCGCCGGCTCCGCGGGCCTGCCGATCTTCACCGGCACCCAGTCGGCGTTCGTCCCCACCGAGATCGACCTGGACGCGGCCTGTGACCTGATCACCGGCGGCTCCGGGGGATGCGGCGGGCGGACGCTCTACATCGCCTTCACCGGGGTGACGGACTGCACGGCCACCGGCGACGGCTGGTTCCTCGACGACGTCACGGTCAGCGCCTGCGTGCCGTGACCCTCGTCTCCTCCGGCCGGCCCGCTCTCCCGACGAGACCGCGGCCGGCCGGAGGGGCCTTGCACTTCAGGGTTCGACGATCGGGATCCGCGTCGCCGGCAGGCCGACGCTGTAGCGGCCCTCGGCCCGCATCACCGGGGTCACCCAGGCCTGCATGGGAAAGGTGCCGACGGGGATGATGACGCAGCCGAGCAGCACGTGGTGATCCAGCTCGAAGAACCCGAACGGGTTCGGCGCCGGCAGCTCGTCGCCGCCGACCGGGAGCCGGAACGCGAGCTCGGCGATGTCACGGAACGCGGAGCCCGTCGGTGATCCCCCCTCGTCGAACAGGTCGATGACGGCGGTCTGGCAGGTGTCGACGTGGGCCAGCCGGGTTCCGCACTCGACCGGCTCCGACGGCCGGTCCCCCTCCAGCCAGACCAGCAGCTCCGTTCCGCCGCCGAAGGCGCCGCCGTCGAGGAACCGCCCCCGGTACCTCGAGCCGAGCGGCGTCCGCCCGTCGTAGCCGCCCTCGGAGTACAGACGGTAGAAGGTCTCGCCGGCGGCGGCCTCCGGGTCATAGGGGATGTGCACCAGCGCCGTGCCCTGGGCGGAGTCGTCGTCGCTGGAGACGTAGAGCAGGTCGCCCCACAGGACGTTGTCGTAGGCGGCGAGTCCGGGTCCCGGGGGGACGCCGCCGGTGTCGAACCAGAAGTAGCTCGGATCGCTGGGGAAGTACAGGTTGTCGCCGATGCAGGTGCTCGTCACGTCGACGGTCACGAACCCGGTGGCCCGGTCCGGCCCGAGGCGTCCGCTGCCGTAGCACAGGCCGTCCGCGAGATCCGGCCGGCCGGAGTGCCGGCGGCGCAGGGCGGTCACGGCGGTCGCGTCGAGCGGGGGAACGGTCACCGGGTCGGTGCAGCCGCTGATCTCCCCGCCGGCGGTGGCCGGCACGGAGCCATCCCGGAAGAGG
>JASFUJ010000577.1:0-3423 GCA_050050355.1 Acidobacteriota bacterium | reverse complement strand
GCGACCGGCCGAATCGAAGCGGCCGGGTTCGATGGCGGCCGGCCGGACCGAAGCGGCCGGGTTCCACCCCGGCCGAGATGCGAGCGGAGCGAGCCGCCCTCTTTCCTTCAGCCGCCGGTGGCTGTCGGGCTCGCGGCCCCCGACGCCTCTTCCACCAGCCGGATGAGCTGGTCCTTGCTGATCAGCTCGCTGAACACGTGGGGCTCCCGGCCCGGGCGGTACAGGAGGTAGAACGGGATGCCGAAGCGTCCGTGGTCCTCCAGGAAGGCGGCGATGCGGTCGTTCCGGTTGGTCCAGTCCGCCTTCATCGGCACCACGGCGTGCTCCTCGAACGCGGCGGCCACCGGCTCGGTCTCCAGCACCAGGCGCTCGTTGACCTTGCAGGTGAAGCACCAGTCGGCGGTCACGTCCACGAACACCAGCGTGCCCTCGCGGGCCAGGGTCTCGGCCCGGTCCCGGTCGAACTCGACCCACTGGATCAGGTCCCCGGCCCCGTCGCCGGGAGCCACCGCCTGGGCCGCGTTGGCCTGCCAGCCGATCAGGATCGCCCCGGCGGCCACCGCGGCCACGCCCACGTCGGCCGCCCGCTGCAGGACGGCGCTGGTGAGAGCCCGCTGGCGCAGCCAGACCAGGAGCGCCATGCCGAGCATGGAGAGCTCGATCCAGGCCCGCGCCTCGCGGCTCACCTGGCTCGCCAGCACGTAGAGCAGCCAGACCGCGGCGCCCGCCAGCAGGAAGCCCATGACCTTGCGCAGCACGTCCATCCATGCGCCCGGCTTGGGCAGCAGGCCGGCCAGCCGGGGGGCGGCGGCCAGCACCAGGTAGGGCAGCGCCATGCCGATCCCCACCGCCGTGAAGATGGCGAAGATGATCGCCGCCGGCTGGGCCAGGGCGAAGGCGATGGCGGTGCCCAGGAACGGCGCCGAGCAGGGGGTCGCCATCAGCGTGGCGAACAGGCCGGACGCCAGGTGTCCGGCCACGCCCTCGCGCGGGCCGGCCGAGCCCGCGGCCCGGGCCACGAACTGGGGCAACGGGATCTCGAACAGCCCCCAGAGGTTGAGGCAGAAGAGCACCACCACCACCAGCAGGAAGACCACGAAGACCGGGTTCTGGAACTGCACGCCCCAGCCCACGGCCGCGCCGGCGGCCCGGGCGATCACGGCGGCGCCGCCGAGGGCCCAGAAGGAGAGCAGGATGCCCAGGGCCGTGGCCAGCGAGCCGCCGACCACCGCGCCGCGCCCCTGGCCGGCGCTCTTGACCAGGCCGAAGACCTTGAGCGAGAGGACCGGCAGCACGCAGGGCATCAGGTTCAGGATCAGCCCGCCCACGACCCCGAGGCCGAGCATCAGGAGCAGGCTCTGACCGGCGGCCGCGCCGGTCCCGGTGCCCGATCCGGCCGATCCGGCCGATCCCCCCGATCCGTCGAACGGGGCCATCGCGACCAGCTCGCCCTGCTCGCCGATCTCGAGCGCGATCGTGTCGCTCACGGCCGTGGGCGGCAGGCACTGCTTGTCGTCGCAGGCCTGGAGCTCGAGCCTGCCCTCGAGCCGCACGGTGCCCCGGGCGGCCGACTCCGGGATCTCCAGGGCCACCCGGATCACCACCTCCCCGTCGTAGACCGCCAGCGGCTCGTCCTCGAAGGCGAAGGTCTTCATCTGGTGGGGCGGGTACTGGACCTGGGGCTCGCCCCAGGCCTCTTCCTGATCCTGCGGAGCCTCGAGCCCGAACGTGGTCGGGATCAGCCACGGGAAGGTGGGCTCATGGCTGTTGATGTGCCAGCCGTCTTCGACGATCACCCGGGCGGCGATCGTGGCGAGGCCGCCGGGTGCGTAGGAGGTGCGGTCGGCGATCAGCTCGACGCTCGCCTTGGGCGGACCGCCGAAGCTCTGGGCCGCGGCCGGGGCGGGCACGCCGAGGGTCGCAGCGAAGAGGGGGACCACGGCCAGGACGACCGCCAGGGCGGCTCCCGGGACGGCCGGGTTCGAGCGGAGGTCACGGGAGGCGGGCGGGGAGGAGTCGGGCTGGCTCATCGGGTGCTCTCGGTCCGGGAGTGCTCGGAGTCGGTCTCGGCGTCGCTTCGGCGCGGTGCGAACGGGTCCGGACGCGTCGCGGGCGGAGATCGCGCGTCCCGGACCCACCCGTCCGAACACCATGGAGAGTGGAGCGCATTCCTGAGCCTCGTGGGAAGCTCGATCCGGCGGCGGCCTCCCGGGTCCGGCCCGGCGGTCGCATCGAGCCGGACCGATGCCGGTCCGGGGTCGCATCTGATTGACGGGAAGGCGCTTCCGCTGATATCGTCTCGCGGATTTTGAGCCGGATCCCGGGAAGTTTTCGAGGATTCCGGGAAGTTTTCGAGAATGATCAGTGGTTGATTCTTGAACCCGTTCGAAGGACATGAAGAAGAGGTAGCCTCACCCGCCGTCTTCGGCGCCCGCCGCGAAAGGAGAGCGAACCCATGAACAGTCCCTGCCGTCTCGGTGTTTCCCTCAAGCCCCCCTCCGTGCTGATCGCGCTGGGGGCGGCCGCGTTGCTCCTCCTCCCGGGAGGCGCGATCGCTCAGGAGGGCGACACCGAGAGCTTGACGCTCATGCTGTCGTCCAACGACGGGCTGCGGGCCCAGGGGATGGACTACATCATCCAGCAGATCGACTACTTCCGCCAGGACGGCAGCCGGGCCTCGGTGCGCCTCTACCAGGCCGACTTCGGCTGGGTTCCGGGCGACGCCCGGCGCGGCGCCACGGACGGCTCGCTCGAGCTCCTGTTCGACGCTCCCAACGGCTCGGCCGACGGCCTGCCCGCCTCCGCGATCGGCAACGCCGTGAGCCGCGCCGGGGCCACCTGGGGCGCCGACACCTGCCTGGCCGACGCCCCGCTGACCGAGGTCACCCACCCCGGTGGGGACGTGACGGTCTTCGACGGCGTGGCGGCCGAGGGCACCATCGGCGATCCGTTCGCCGGCGACATCGTCGTGGCCGGCTTCCCGGGCTCGGTGGAGAGCCTCTTCGGCCCGGACACGATCGCCTTCTCGGTGACGTTCATCTTCATCGACGGCGCCGGCGTGCCCACCGACATGGACGCCGACGGTCGGCTGGACACGGCCCACAACGAGGTCTACCTGAACCCGGCCATGGACTGGACCCTGGACCCGGAGCAGGGCACCGGCTTCGACCTGGAGACCACCGCCCTCCACGAGCTCGGCCACTCGCTGGGTCTGGGGCACTTCGGCGCGCCGCCGGCGAGCGTGATGAACCCGGTGTACGCCGGGGTGCGGCGGGAGCTGTTCGCGATCGACCACGCGGCGCTCTGCATCCTGTACTGAGGCCGGGGACAAGCCCCGGCCCTACTCCCTGTACTGAGGCCGGGGACGAGCCCCGGCCCTACCCCCCCCCAATTGTGGGGCTGGGGGCGGGTGTCCCCCCGCAC
>JASFUJ010000576.1:0-3425 GCA_050050355.1 Acidobacteriota bacterium | reverse complement strand
AGGAGCTGCAGGTGACGGCCCCCGGCTCGTTGGCGGAGTAGGCGTCCGGGGTCATGGGGTGGGCGCTGGTCTGGGCGAGCACGGAGGCCAGGAGCTGGGGGCGTGCCCCGGAGGAGAGCCTGCCGCGGGTGATCGCCTGGCTGACGCCCGAGCTCGAGCCGTGGCAGGAGAGGCAGAGCTCCTGCTGGGGCATGGGGAGCATGGGCGAGCGGGAGGCCCCGTGCCCCTCGTGGCACGTGCCGCACGGCCGCGGGACCAGGCTGCGGTCCAGGTGCGGGTCGCCGCCGCCGACCGACTGGGCCGGCAAGGCCCCGGGGACCGCCGGCCCGGCGAGCATCCCGATGAACATCCCGATGCTCAGGGCGGCCGGCAGGGTGGCGCGCTTCACCGCAGCTCGTGACACGTGAGACAGACCTCCTCGAAGGTGGGCTTGACCCAGAACCGCGGGACCTCGCCGGGCCGGTAGTAGCGGTCGGAGTGGGGGTCGTGGCAGGTGGTGCACTGCATCTTGCCCTGCGGGTCCAGGTGGACGTCCGGGTCGAGCTGGATCGAGCTGAGCGGCCGGAGCCCCATGTCGAAGCCGGTCTCCTCGGCCCCCTGGTCGCCGTCGGGGACCACGAACGAGACCGGGTGGCTGCCGGACAGGTCCGTTCCCAGGTACCCGGGGCGGCCGGGGCCGAGGCGCTCGGCGCCGGCCATGGGGATCGTCTCGCGCTCGCCGGCGATCTCGCCCAGGGCGACGGTGCCGTCGTGGCACGAGAGGCACAGGCGCGAGGCGCCGTCCGGCTGTGGCGCGGGCCCCCGGGCGGAGCGCCCGGTCCGCATCCGGGGCACCTCGTAGCGGCCCACACGCGACAGGGCGTGGCCCCAGAGGGGCTTGCTGGCGACCGGGTTGTGGGGGATGTGGCAGAACTTGCAGATCTCCGGCTCGGTGAGCGAGCGCACCTCGCCCGGGCCGGTGACCGAGAGGTTGTGGGGGGTCGCCGCGACGCCGGCGGGGTCGGTGGCGCCGGCGAGGGGGGCGCTCGCCGCCACGGCCAGCGCCAGGCCGGCGAGCCCGGCCCAGCACACCCGGAGCGGTGCCCGGCGGTCTCTCCGGCTGGTCCCCTGTGCGCCCGCTCGCATCATGCCTCCGAAGCTATCAGTCCGGTCGGTCGGATCGGTCAGGATCCCGGCCGGTTCCCCGGCAGCAGCTCGAAGATCTGCAGCCGCCGGTTGAGGGCGTCGACCACCGCCACGCGTCCGTCCGGCCGCGCGGCGATGCCCGCCGGGAACGAGAGCTCGCCCGGCCGATCGCCCCGGGCTCCGAGATCCATCAGGAAGGTGCCGTCCGGCTCGAACAGGGCCACCCGGTCCAGGTGGGCGTCGCTCACCCAGAGGCGGCCCCTCGCGTCGAGCGCGATCCCCTTGATCCGCGGCAGGTCGCCGGGGGCGTCCCCGAGCCGGCCGAAGACCCCGCGCACCGCGCCGTCCTCCGCGTCCAGCTCCTGGATGCGGAAGTTCAACGTGTCGCCGACCCAGAGCGAGCCGTCCGCGAGCGCCACGACGGTGGGGAAGTTGAGCTGTCCGGGTTCGGAGCCCCGCCCGCCGAAGGTCCGCCGGGAGCCGTCCGGCTCCAGGATCACGATCCGATGCCTCCCGGTCTCGGCCACGTAGACGGCCGCGCCGGAGCATGCGACGCCGGTGGGCCGGTCCAGCTCCTCGGCGAGCCAGCCCACCAGCCGGAGCTCGTCGTCCAGGAGCCCCACCCGGCCCTCCCGGGAGTCGGTGACCACGACGCCGGCAGGGCAGACGGCGACGCCGATCGGTGAGGTGAAGGCGCCCCGGTTGACGGCCAGCGGCCGGCCTCCGGCTCCCAGGAGCAGGACGGTGCCGGTGGGCGGATCGGTGATCACCAGGTCGTCCCCCGCCCAGGCGACGCCGTGGGGCCGGCCGAGCCCGGACGCACGGCGCTCCCCGGTGAGCCAGCCGAGCATCCGGCCCGCGGTTCCCCGGGGCAGCTCCCGTAGCGAGAGCACCCGGTCCAGCCGGACCCGCGGGTTCTCCGTGGGCCACGCCATCTCCTCGTCCGGGGTGACCGCGGCCGGTCCGGCGGTGCAGGCCGCCGCCAGCGCCAACGCCAGGAGCGCGGAGGGTCCCGCCCCGCGCGCGAGGCGCGGGAGGGTCATCGGATCACCCCGCGCCGCTCGGGTCCGGTGACGATCGGCAGCCAGCCGGCGAAGCGCCGGGTGACCGAGAACCGGAAGCCGCTGTTGTGACGCTCCGGGCCGTCCATCAGGGTCTCCGTGGTGTCGAAGAGCACGCCGTCGAAGGACAGCCGGCCGAGGTGGAACCGCAGCCCGGCCTGCCAGCGCTCGCCGTCCACGTCCGGCGCCAGCACCAGCTCGCGCGTGTCGGTGCGGTAGCTGCCGAAGAGCTCCAGGGAGCGGAACGGACGCCACGAGGCCGAGGCACCGAGGAAGTCGACGGTCTGCTCCTCGCCGTCCTGCCGCCGGGTCATGAGCTCCCCGGCGTTGCCCAGGATCGACCACCGCTGGCCGCCGAGCTGCAGGGTGTACGACAGGGATTCCGATTCGAAGTTGCGCTCCTCGAAGTCCGCCCGGATGTCCCGTCGCCGGAGCTCGGTCCAGGCGGTGAAGGAGAGCGCCTCGCCCCGCCGCTCCAGGGTGAGCCGGGCGCGCTCGGAGTCCTGGACCAGGGCGCCGGGCACCGGCAGCCCGAACTCCGGCACGTCCACGAGCGGCTCGCTCTCGACCCGGAAGTCGTCCCGGCTGACCTCCAGCTCCAGCTCCTGGCGCAGCCGCCGGGGCTCCCCGTGGCTCAGCGTCAGGCTGCCGCCGAAGGCGATCTGATCCTGATCGATGCTCTCGGATTCGACGTCCGAGGTCGATCGGCCGTAGCTGGCCTGTCCGGTCGACAGGAGGTCGAGGGTGCCGAGGGAGTTCCGCCAGGTGACCGAGAGGCCGATGCGGGGGGACTCCACCTGCCGGCCGTCGAGCGCCCGCCGGAAGTACTGGGCGAAGGGCGCGAGCTCGAACGCCGGGCGGGGGCGCCAGCGGTAGAAGAGTCGCAGATCGTGGGCGAGGCTGCTCTCCGAGCGCTCGGGCCGGACGGCTGCGACCTGGTATTGGACGTCGAGCTGGTCGTTGTCGCCCACCGGCCGCGTGAGCTGGTTGCGCAGCCGGTAGTCGTCCACGCCGAGTCCGGAGGCGGCGCCGGGGACGGTGATGGTCCGCTGGATTCCCAGCCCCGACATCTTCCACCGCCAGAGCGGACCGAGATCCGCGCGCTCGTCGACCGTCAAGGTGGTGTCCTCGATCGTCAGGTCGACCGCGCCGTAGTCCCGCAGCCGGCGCTCCAGGCGGACGTGGTGCTGGAGCTCCCCGATCCGGCGGTCCCACTGGAGGAACCGGCGGTCGTGCCGC
>JASFUJ010000575.1:0-3437 GCA_050050355.1 Acidobacteriota bacterium | reverse complement strand
GACGTCGATCCGGCCCTCCATCTGGTGCCAGATCTCCGGCCCGGTGGTGGCGTAGTGGGCCTCGTTGTTCTCCCGGTTGTTGTGCTGGTCCGGGAAGAAGGACCGCGGCGTCTCCGCCGCCACCTGCTTCGCCTTCTGGTTGTAGCTCTCCGGGTGCTCCGGCGGTAGGGTGCCGTCCACCAGGACCAGCTCCACCCCCATGGCCCGGAGGGCGTTCAGCTTCTCCCGACTGGTCTGGCGGCGGACCACCATCTTGCAGCGCAGGCCGTGGAGGTTGGCCATCATCGCCAGGCCCATGGCGGTGTTGCCGGAGGAGCTCTCGACGATCACGTCGCCGGGGCGCAGGCGTCCGTCGGCCAGGGCCTTCTCGATGATGTGGCGGGCGATCCGGTCCTTCACGCTCCCCATGGGGTTCATGAACTCGATCTTGGCGAAGGCCTCGCAGGGCAGGCCCGCCACGGACCGGTCGAGCTGGACGAGGGGGGTCCATCCGACCGCATCGGAGATCCGGCGGAGAGGGCGGCGGTCGGACACGGGGCGATTATAGCGGTGTGGAAGCGTCCGGCCGCCACGCCGCGTGGAGCGCGTCGAGGCGGCGGCGGGTCGCCTCCCGGTAGATCTCGGGCACCGACGGGTCGCTCTCCAGCACGTCCCGCGCGTGGAGCAGGAGCTCTTCCGCCTCCCGGTGGCGGCCGAGACCGGTGAGACACGCGCCGTAGGCGCTCTCCGTGCGGGCGAGGAGCGGGGCGTCCGGGTCCATCACCCGGCGGCGTAGCTCGAGCGCCCGCTCGAGGAGCGGCCGGGCCTCCTCCGGCTTCTCCCGGGCCAGCAGGATCTCCGCCAGGCCGGTCAGGGGATAGGCCTCGTAGGGGCTGCCGGAGAAGTGCTTCCGCGCCAGACGGAGGCTTTCGCGGGCGTGGCGCTCGGCCTGGTCGAGCCGTCCGAGCTGGCGCAGGACGTTGGCTTCGTTGTTCAGGCTCACGGCGACGGCCGGGTGGTCGTCACCCAGGAGCTTCCGGCGCATCTCGAGCGCCTCGCGGATGAACGGCTCGGCCTCTTCCGGCCGCCCCCGCGCCTTGAGGCAGACCCCGACGCCGTTCAGCGCGTAGGCGACGTCCGGGTGCTCCCGGCCAAGGACCCGGCGCTTGGCCGCCAGCGTCTTCCGGTACAGGGCCTCGGCTTCCGCGAGCTCGCCGTGGTAGCGCAGGATGTTGGCGAGGCTGTTCTGCGCGCTCAGCACCTCGGGGTGGTCCGGCCCGAGCGCCCGCCGGTCGAGCTCGAGGGCCTCGCGGGAGTCGGCTTCGGCGGCGTCGAGGCGCTGGAGGTCGGACCGGACGGAGGCGCGGCGGGACAGGACGTCGCTGATCCCGCGGGAGTGGTCTCCGGCGGCCTGTCGCAGGATGGTCAGGGCGCGGCTCAGACGGTCGTCGGCCTCTTCGTAGCGGCCGTGGAACTGGGCCACGATCGCCAGGCCGACGAGGGTGTCCGCGATCGGCAGGGCGGCCGCTCCCAGGACGCGGGTCTGGAGGTCGAGCGCTTCGAGATAGAGCGCCTCGGCGCCGTCGAAGTCGCCGCCTTGCTGGGTCACCCGGGCCAGGTGGGTGAGCGAGGCCAGGCTGTCGGGATGCTCGGGGCCGAGCGTGCTGCGGCGCAGCGCGAGGCCCTCTTCGATCAGCGGCGCGGCGTCGTCGTAGAGACCGAGGTTCCGGTAGACCCGGCCGACGATGTCGAGCAGGGTCGCCCGGAGCTCGGGCTGGCCTGCGAGCTCGGTGCGCAGGCGCCGCGCGCCCTGGTCGAGGACCTCTCGCGCCGTGACCTCCTCGCCGAGCGAGCGCGCCGGGTCCGAGACCGTGAACAGGTCCACCAGCAGCTCGGAGACCTGGTCGGCCTCCCGCTGCTCGCGGAGCGCCCGGTCCCGCTCCTCCGCGAGCCGATCGGCCAGCAGCGTCATCGAGCCGGCGAACACCACCAGCGCCACCAGGAGCGCCGAGGAGAGGCCGGTCGTCAGGGGGTTGCGACGGACGAGCTTCGCCAGCCGGTAGCCGACGGTGGCGGGGCGGGCGCTCACCGGCCGCCCGTCAAGGTGCCGGGAGAGGTCGTCGGCCAGGGCTCCGACCGTGGCGTAGCGCCGCTCCGGATCTCTGGCGAGGGCCTCGAGGAGGATCGTGTCCAGGTCCCCCGCCAGGCGCCGGCGCAAGCTCTGCAGCGTCGCGCCTCGGTTGGCGGCCGCCTCCGGCGTCAGGACCCGGCTCGGGCGGGGCGGATCGTCCCGGAGCACGCGCAACGGCAGGGGGTCCTCCGTCCGGTCCCGGTCACCCCGGTCGTCCCGGTCTGCGCTCTCCTCGTGGGGCCGCCGGCCGGTGAGGAGCTCGAACAGCATGACTCCGAGGGCGTAGACGTCGGAGGCCGTCGTCACCGGGCCGCCGCGGATCTGCTCCGGGCTGGCGTAGGCGGGGGTCATGGGCGGCAGGGAGGTCAGGGTCGCACGAGGGTCGCCCGGCACCGTCGACCCTTCCAGCAGCTTGGCGATGCCGAAGTCGAGAAGCTTCGGAGTGCCCGTGGCGTCCACCAGCACATTGTCCGGCTTGAGATCCCGGTGGATGACCAGGCTCTGGTGGGCCCGCTGGACGGCCGAGCAGACGTCGAGGAACAGCTTCAGGCGCTCCCGGACCGGGAGCTTCCGGGCATCGCAGAAGGTGTCCAGGCGTTCCCCCTCCACGTGTTCCATGACCAGGTAGGGGAGGCCGGCGTTCGTGGTGCCCGCGTCGAGCAGGCGGGCGATGTTCGGGTGGTCCAGGGTCGCGAGGATCTGCCGCTCCCGGAAGAAGCGCTCCAGGTGCTCGGGGTCCACGAGCCCCCGGGGCAGCACCTTGATGGCCACGCGCGCCCGGTAGGTCCGGTCGGCCCGGTGCGCGAGGAAGACGCGGCCCATGCCGCCCCGGCCGATCTCCCGCTCGACCTCGTAGGCTCCGATCCGATCCCCGGCACCGGCCGGGGGGATGGTGCCGCCGGATCTCGGTGCGTGCTCGGGCGTGTGGGCGCTCTCGCCGTCCCCGTCCTCGGTCGATCCGGCTCCCATGGCCGAGACCGCGGCCCGCAGGCGATCGGCGATCCGGTCGGCTCCGGGATGGGCCCTCAGCAGGTCCTCGACCTCGCGGCGCAGCTCCGGGTCGCCGTCGCATTCGGCGTCGAGCAGGCTCCGGCGCGCGTCCGGAGGGCGATCCACCGCCCGCGCGAACAGCTCCTCGATCCGTCGCCATCGGTCAAGCTTCACGGCGCGGCTCCTCGCACTGCTCGCTCTTGCCCGACTCCCGGCCGAGCTCTCTGCCGATCCACGCCTTGGCGAACCGCCAGTCCCGACTCACCGTCGCCTTCGAGCAGCCGACGATCTCGGCCGTCTCGGCCACGGAGAGGCCGGCGAAGAAGTGGAGCTCGAC
>JASFUJ010000574.1:0-3440 GCA_050050355.1 Acidobacteriota bacterium | reverse complement strand
TCGACGAGGAGCTGGGCCGGTACTGGCCGGAGCTGAGCGACGGGGAACGGATCCTGTCGGCCCGGAGCTTCCGGGACGTCACCTGGCGCGGGCCGCACGCCAACGACCTGGCCGCGCCGCGGCTCGGCTTCGGGGCGCCCGAGCTCGAGGTGACGGCGCCGCCCGAGGTGGCGGGGAGCTACGAGATCGGCCCGGCGCAGTTCGGCGCCGAGCCGCCCCCGGGCGGGCTGAGCGGCGAGATCGCCTGCATGGTGGATGCGCCCGACCTGCCGGCGTCGAGCGCCGGCCTGGCCGACCGGACCGTCTTCGACGGCTGCGGACCGGCCGAGAACCCGGCGCGGATCGACGGACGGATCGCCCTGATCGACCGGGGCCAGTGCTCGTTCGTCGACAAGGCCCGCAACGCCCAGGCCGCCGGGGCGATCGCCGCGATCGTCGTCAACAACGCCGGCACCGTCCCGGTGCCGCTCGGCGGGATCGCCGACGACGTGACGATCCCGGTGGTGAGCCTCGGCTCGCGGGACGGCACCCGGCTGCGCCAGGCCGCCTGCGCGTCGCGGGCGGCCCTGCTCCACGACCGGTTCCAGGTCACCGTCCGCTGGACGCGCCGGCGGCCGGGCCTGCCGACGCAGACCGGCGACGGCAGGGCGGTGCAGATCGCCCGGAACGCGGCGTGGTTCTACTTCGTCCGCCCGGACAACCCCCAGCTCCTGGTGAAGATCGTCGACGCCTGCGGGCAGGAGACGCCGCGCTGGTGGGTGTTCTCCGGCGGGGTGACCAACCAGGAGGTGTGGATCACGGTCACGGACACGGACACGGGGGCGGAGAGGACGTACCACCATCCGGGCGGCGCGCCGTTCGAGACGGAGCTGGACACGGACGCCTTCGCGACGTGTCCGTGATGCGAACGGGTAGAATGCGCCCATCGTGACCGAACCGATGCACAGCGGAAACGGCAACGGCGACACCGCGGACGTGGTGGTGATCGGGGGCGCCTTCTCCGGCGCCTCCTGCGCCCTCCTGCTGCGGCGCTGGCTGCCCGACCGGCGGGTGGTGGTGGTGGAGCGGGCCGAGGAGTTCGACCGCAAGGTGGGGGAGGCGACGGTGGAGGTGTCCTCCCTCTTCCTCCACCGGGTGCTCGGCCAGACCGACTACCTGGCCCACGAGCAGCTCCCGAAGCACGGCCTGCGCTACTGGTTCTCCGACCGGCCCGACCGATCCCTCGCCGAGATGAGCGAGGTGGGCCCGGCCGAGGTGCCGCGGCTGCCGTCGTTCCTGCTCGACCGCGCGGCGCTCGACGAGCACCTGCTGGCCGAGGCCGGGCGGGCCGGGGCGGAGGTGATCCGCCCGGCGAAGGTGGGCTCGGTGGAGCTGGGCTGGCCGGAGAGCCGGGTGGAGGTCGAGGCGGCGGACGGTTCCCGGCAGCAGCTCACCACCCGCTGGGTGGTGGACGCCTCCGGGCGGCATGCCTTCCTGGCCCGGCGCCTGCGGATCCACCACCGCACCGAGGAGCATCCGACGGCGGCGCTGTGGGGCCGCTGGACCGGCGTGGCGGACCTGGACGGGCCGGAGGTGCTCGGCTCCGATCCACGGTCTCCGGCCCTGCCGCCGGTCTCCCCGGCGCGCCGGCTCGCCACCAACCACTTCTGCGGCTACGGCTGGTGGTGCTGGTTCATCCCGCTGGCCGGGGGCGAGACCAGCGTCGGCGTGGTCTGGAACAAGGAGCTGGTCGAGCTCCCCGGCGACACTCCGCTGGAGCGCTACCGGCGGTTCCTGGAGGCCGCCCCCGGGGTGCGCGAGCTCCTCGCCGGCGCCCGCCTGGACGAGGAGGACTTCCGCGGCTACTCCCACCTGCCGTACCGGACCGAGCGTTACGCCGACCGGGGCTGGGCGCTGGTGGGGGACGCGGCCGCCTTCATGGACCCCTACTACAGCCCGGGCCTCGACCACGCGGCGATGACGGCGTACTCCACCGCCCGGCTGATCGAGGACGACCTCTCGGGGACGTTCGGCGCGGAGGGCGGCGACGGAAGTGACGGCACCCTCGAGGCCGCCGTCGAGCAGCACAACCGGGTCTTCGTCTCCTCCTACGACCTCTGGCTGAGCGCCCTCTACGTGGGCAAGTACGAGATCCTGGGGGACGCCGAGCTGGCCGGCGCGGCCTACCTGATGGACACGGCCCTCTACTACGTGGGCATCGTCAAGCCCAAGGTCGACGACCTGGAGGACTTCCGCCACCCGCCGTTCGGCAAGGGCCTGTGGCAGGAGCGGGTGGTGCACCGGCTGATGCACGGCTACGCCCGACGGCTGATCCACCTGGCCCGCCGGCGCCGGGCGCTGGGGATCTACGGCCGGCGCAACAGCGGCTGGCGGGCGCTCGGCAACACCCCCGGGCTCGGCCCGCGGGCGTTCCCCATGCTCTGGTCCGGCCTGCGGCTCTACCTGCGGGCCGAGCTCGAGACCTTCTGGGCCGGCCTGCGGCCCGGCGCGGGCGCCGCCGAGGCGCCCACGCCAGGGCGGGGAGCCAAGCGGCGGAGCAGGGCCCGGGACGGTGCGCGCCCCGCACCCGAGGCCCCCGAAGAGATCCGCTCCTGAGCTCGAGGGGAAGGGCGCAACCCGCGGACCCGTTTCGCGTACCTGGAGGGGTGACCCCGCCCGTGCGGCGGCAGCGGACGGTCACCTTCGCGGAACCACTCGAACCGACCACCCGAAGAGGGAACCCATCATGCGAACGAAGCTGTCCGTCGTGTCGATCCTGCTCCTCGTGACCATCCTCGGTGCCGGCCTCGCCTGCTCCGGCCGTCGAACCCCGGCTCTGGAGGAGACTCCGGGCACCGCAGCCGCCGCGGCGGCGCTCGCCACCAACCCTCTCCTCCAGGAGTGGACCGGCCCCTACGGCGGCGTGCCCGCGTTCGGCCGGATGGAGCTCGAGGACCTCGAGCCGGCCTTCGACGCGGCCATCGCGGAGACGCTACGGGAGATCGACGCGATCGCAGACAACCCCGAGCCGCCCACCTTCGAGAACACGATCGTCGCCATGGAGCGCACCGGCGACGCGCTCGACCGCCTGCGGCCCTACTACGCCGTCTGGACGTCCAACATCTCCTCGCCGGAGGTCCGCGAGGTCCAGCGCAGGGTGTCGCCGAAGCTGGCGGAGCTCGGCACCCGGGTCACCCAGAACGAGGCGCTCTTCGAGCGGATCGCGGCGGTCCACGACGGGCCCCCGTCCCTGGAGGAGCGGGACGACCTGCGCCCCGACCAGAAGCGCCTGATCGAGCTGGTCTACGACCGGTTCGCCCGCAACGGCGCCACTCTCGACGGCGCGGCCAAGGAGCGCTACGCGGAGATCAACCAGCGCCTGGCCGAGCTCTACACCCGGTTCGCCAACAACGTCCTCGCCGACGAGGAGGGCTACGTCCTCTACCTGGACGAGAGCCAGC
>JASFUJ010000573.1:0-3441 GCA_050050355.1 Acidobacteriota bacterium | reverse complement strand
GTCTTCCTCTCGCCGACCGCGTCGACCGCCCGCATGGCCGGGATCTCCCGCCACGTGTTCCGGCTCCACCCCAGCGCGACGCGCGAGGCCGCCAAGATGGGCGCCTTCGCCGCCCACGATCTGGGCCTGGAAACCGTGGCGATCCTCGCTCCGAAGAACCGGTTCGCCCTCGACCTGGTGGACGCCTTCCGCGAGCCGTTCGAGGATGACGGCGAGCGGGGCGGACGGGTGGTGGAGGTGGTCCGCTACGTCCCGACGCCGGGCGCGGTGCCGCGGGCGGTCGATCGGGCCCTCTCCGGCAGCGTCGGAGGGGGCGCCCGCTCCCAGGGTGTCTACCTGGCAGCTCCGGAGGCCGATCCGGCGGCCCGGGAGGTGCTCCGGGAGCTGGCGCGGCGCGACTACCGCGGCGCGGTGCTCGCCACGTCGGCGTTCGCCGCGCGGCGGGTCTTGAACCAGATCGGGAACCAGGTCGGCCGGGGAGCCGAGGGTCTGCTCCTGCCGCGGAGCGGCTTCGACCCGGAGAGCGAGGCGCCGGAGGTGCGCGAGTTCGTCGAGGCCTATCGGCAGGAGTACGGCGAGGACCCGACCCCCGGCGCCGCCTACGGCTACGACGCCGTGATGGTCCTGGCGCGGGCCCTGGAGGACCAGGGGCCGGTTCCCTATCAGCTCTGGCAGGGGGTCCGCGGCCTGAGCGACTACGCCGGGGTCACGGGGCCGATCCGGTTCGACGAACGGGGCGAGGTGGGCCGGTTCCCCAGGGTCTACGTGGTGCGTCGGGGGGAGCTCGAGCGCGTCCGCGCGCTGGACGAGCGGGCGAGGAACCGCCTGGCCCGTCTCTGATCCCTACCGAGCCGGCGCCGGAAACACCACCGGGCTCTCGTTGCCGTGCGCACCCACGGCGGCGACGCCGAACAGGTAGTTGTCGATGACCAGATCCGTCATCTCCTTCTCGGTGGTCCGGCCCGCCCAGACCCAGTGATCCCAGGTCGGGGACGTGGTCTCGCGCCAGTAGACCTTGTAGCCGGCCAGCTCGGGGTGCGATTCACGGTGATCGGCCGGCTCCCAGGCGAGCCGGGCCGACGCCTCCACCGCCCCGGCGATGGTGGCGCCGTCCGGGGGTGGCGGCGCCCAGGCCATCTCCGCCAGGGCGGCCACGTTGAGGGCGGTGAGCTTCCGGGCGTAGTCGAAGTCCACCGCCTCGAACACGTCGCCGTAGTCGACGCCGTTTTCCCTCCGCAGATCCTGGTGCTGCCGGTCGTAGTGCTCGTTGGTCTCCATGATCCGGACCGCCGGGAAGCCGGCGTCGTTGAACGGCCGATGGTGCCCGCCGCGGCCGAAGCGGTCCAGCCGGTAGATCATGATCGCGTCCAGGTTGGGGAAGTAGGTTGCGGCGATCCGGTCCACCAGCCGGGCGACCTGGCGTGACGGGCTGTCGACCTCGCCGCCGAAGAAGCGCATGCGCCGGAGCTCCTCGAGGGTGGTGGTGGCCGCCGGGCTTTCGGAGAAGACCCGGAAGGTGGTGTTGTCGACCACGCCGTTGATGCCGGCGATGTTGCCGATCATGTCGTTGTTGAGGACGGCGTCGATGGTCCAGCCCTCGGACCTGGCGACCTCCGCCATGTGCCGGCCGCCGAAGAGGCCCTGCTCCTCGCCCGAGAGCCCGGCGAAGACGATCGACGCGCCGAAGGGCTCGCCGGCCGCGGCTCTCCGGGAGAGCACCCGGGCCGCCTCCAGCACCCCGGCCATGCCGCTGGCGTTGTCGTTGGCCCCGGGGGCGTCGGACTCGGCGTCCATCACGTCGCTCACTCGTGAGTCGACGTCGCCGCTCATGATCACGTAGCGGTCCGGGTGGACCGCACCTCGCAGGATCGCCACCACGTTGACCACCTCGGTGGGCTCCGGGATCCGGGTCTCCCCGGAGACCGTGCTGGTCTGGGTGAAGACCTCCAGGCAGCCGCCGCAGTCCGCGGAGATCCGGCGGAATTCGGCCTCGATCCAGCGCCGGGCGGCGCCGATGCCGCGGGTGTCGGACCCGGTCTCCGAGAGGGTGTGGCGGGTGCCGAAGCCGACCAGGGTCCGGACGTCCGCCTTCAGGCGTCCGGCCGAGACCGCGCCGATCAGCTCGTGGATGCGCACGTCCCGCGCCGGCGGGGGCGCCGTGGCCGGCGGTTCGTGGAAACCCGAGGGGCCGTTCTGACCGCGCCCGTCGTCCGCGGCCGGGGTGGGCGCGGCCAGCAGGCCGGTGGCGAGGACGAGTGCGAAGACGAGGAGGGTCAGGCGTGGCGCAGGCGTTCGCATGGGGAAGACCATAGCATCGGGTCCGGGCCGCGGGGGGACGAGCCCCCCGCCTACACACGGATCGCGTGGACCGCCGGTGTGGGTCCGGGGCGTGTCCCCGGCGTCTGGACCGCCGGTGTGGGTCCGGGGCGTGTCCCCGGCGTCCGGACCGCCGGTGTGGGTCCGGGGCGTGTCCCCGGCGTCTGGATCGCCGGTGTGGGTCCGGGTCGTGTCCCCGGCGTCCGGACCGCCGGTGTGGGTCCGGGGCCTGTCCCCGGCGTCCGGACCGCCGGTGTGGGTCCGGGTCGTGTCCCCGGCGTCTGGACCGCCGGTGTGGGTCCGGGGCCTGTCCCCGGCGTCTGGACCGCAGGTGTGGGTCCGGGGCTTGTCCCCGGACGCGACCAGGCCGGCGCAGCCGGCCCTCCCGATCAACCCTCCAGCCTGCGCCGCACCAGCTTCGCCACCTCGCCCACCCCGATCACCGACAGCGCCACCGCGACGGCCACCACCCAGTCGAGGACCGACAGCGCCGTCGTCTCGAAGGCGGTCTGGAGCGGCGGCCAGTAGATCACCAGGGCGTGGAGCGCGACGCTCAGCGTCACCGCTCCCACCAGCCAGCGGTTCCGGAACGGGCCGGTGGAGAACAGGCTCTCGGTGGGGCTCAGGCAGTTGAAGACGTTCACCATCTGAAACATCACCAGGGTGGTGAACGCGGCGGTCCGGGCGTGGACCAGGTCCGCGCCGCCGGCTTCGAGGAAGGCGAGCGGCGGGATCAGCCCCGCGGGCAGATAGGCGTCCAGCACGAAGAGCGTTCCGGCCATCATCACCAGGCCGACCGCGCCGATCATCCACCACATGGGCCGGTCGATCACCGGCTCCTTCGGGTGCCGGGGCGGCCGGTTCATCAGGCCGGACCCGCCCGGGTCGACCCCCAGGGCCAGGGCCGGCGCCCCGTCGGTGACCAGGTTGATCCAGAGGATCTGGACCGCCAGCAGCGGCAGGAAGAACCCGCCGTCGCCCCGGTCCAGTCCGAGCAGCCCGGCCCCCAGGATGCCCGCGAACATGGTCAGCACCTCGCCGGCGTTGCTGGACAGGAGATACCGGATGAACTTCCGGATGTTGGCGAAGATCCTCCGCCCCTCGGCGACGGCCTCGACGATGGTC
>JASFUJ010000572.1:0-3443 GCA_050050355.1 Acidobacteriota bacterium | reverse complement strand
AGGGTTGGTGTTGGCGCCGGTCGCCTCCCGCGCGGAGGCGTGGATTGAAACGCGCAACACCGCATCCAGGGCACCCCACTCGCACGGTCGCCTCCCGCGCGGAGGCGTGGATTGAAACTCCGGGGCGCGCGAGGAGGATGTCTGCGGCCAGTAGTCGCCTCCCGCGCGGAGGCGTGGATTGAAACTGATCACTCGTAAAAGTATTTGCCGCGCCCAGTGGTCGCCTCCCGCGCGGAGGCGTGGATTGAAACTCGCCTGCTCGAGCCACTGCACAAGGAGGAGCCAGTCGCCTCCCGCGCGGAGGCGTGGATTGAAACCTGTCGGAGGCGGAGGCGCTCGAGGACCTCCTGTCACCTCCCGCGCGGAGGCGTGGATTGGAACTCGGGGCGCGCTGCTCAGGATCGCGACTCGCTTCGGGGATGTCCCGACTCCCCTGACGGGGGCAGCGGTCTGCGGCTCACGGCACGGCCAGTGCGGACCTGCGCGGCCGCTCAGGAGGGCTTCGACTCGTCCGGCGGCAGCCGGCCGACGTCCTGGATGTGGCGCAGGATCTTGCGCACGGTCTCCGCCGTGAGGCGTTCGCCGAGGGCCGCGTCCCGGAACACCTTGAGCGAGGCGAACGCCTCCGGATGCACGTTCTGGGAGCCGAAGATCCGGACCGCCTCGCGGGCGATCTGCTGCACCCTCTGCATCTCGCCCTTCTCCAGCAGGATCAGCGCGAGCTCCAGGGAAACCATCGCCACGTCGTAGCCGATGCCCGCCTTGATGAAGCCCTCCCGGGCGGCCGTCAGCTTCTTGTCCGCTTCGTCGTTCCGGCCGAGCACCCAGTCGATCTTGCCGTAGAGCCAGGTGGCCCGCAGCCGCGTGAGGGAGTCCAGGTGATCCACCCGGAGGTCTCGGTCTTCGTCGAGGAGGGCGAGGGCCCTGCGGTGCTCGCCGAGATTCTCCAGCGACCGCGCCAGGTTGAAACGGGCGTAGGTGTACAGGCGCGGCGTGGACTCCGGTGTGAGATCTGCCAGCGCGCTCTCGTTCGCACGCACCGCCTCGGCGCTCTTGTCCCGGTCGTAGTAGACGATGCTCAGCTTGATCTCGGTCCGGGCCCGGAGCTCGGTCTCGCCCAGGAGCCGGTAGAGGAAGACCGCCCGGTGGAGGAGGGTCTCCGCCAGGGCGAGCTGGCGCCGGTCCTTGCGCAGCGAGCCCTCCAGGCAGTCCAGCTCCGCGCAAACCGAGAGATCGGTGATCGCCCGGTCCTCCAGGATGCGGCGGGCGGCGCGCAGGTCGGCGTCGGCGTCGTTCAGCCGGCCCACGGCACGGAGCGCGTTGCCCCGGTACGCCAGGGTCCGCACCGTGACGGCGGCGTCCTTGTCGAAGCCGGGGGTCCGATGCTGCACCTCCCAGGCCGTCTCCGCCCAGGAGTGGGAGGACCACGGGTCCTCGGGCAGACACCGCCGGGCCTCCTCCACCAGGAGATCGGCGAAGACCTCCCCGCGGAACCGCTTGTGGGCCCGCCGGACCTTGCCCCGCCGCTCCTCCGCCGGCGCCTTCCGGAGCTCGGCGAGCCAGCGTTCGGCCTCCTTCAACGCTCGCCGGTGCTCCCGGCTGGTGGCGCGGACGGAGCGCGCCACCCGCTCGATGTGGGAGCTGTAGAGGGAAGGGTGGGCCACCTCCCGGCGGTAGAGGCGCCAGTCGAAGGTCTCCAGCTCCTCCCTGCAGACCGGGCAGAGGGCGGCCAGGTGCTCCTTGACGATCTCTTCCAGGACCTTGCGGGGCAGATCGCCGTCCAGGACGGCGAGCAGAAGCTTGTGGGTGATGTGCACGGGCTTTCCTCCCTTCCGGAAACTCAGTGTCCGGGAAAGCCGATGCGTAGACACTCCAGGGCGAAAAAAGATGCGGACGACCCGGAACCGGACCGTCCGCACCGGCCGGTCTCAGCCGTTTGGATCGATCCCGCCGCCCAGCGCGGGGTTCTCGATCGGCCCCTCGGAGCTCTGGCCCGACGGCTCGCCGTCAGGATCGATGCCCCCACCCAGGGGCTCCCAGACGGTGTCCAGGGCGTCTCCCAGGCCGCTTCCCAGGCCGGAGAGCAGGCTCTCCAGCCAGGCGCCGAGCGGCCGGAGATCCGGACCGTTCCCGGCCGGGGCCTGCGGCGCCGCGGCTGCGGGAGCGGCGAGGGCCGCGGTCAGGACCAGGGAGAGGACGAGGGCGAGGAACGGGGCCGCGCCCCGTCTTCGCATGCGGAACACCATGGAATCCTCCTTCTACGGCGGATCCCGTCGGCCGGCGACATGCCGGCCGGGCCCGCCGTACTCCCATGGTGCAGGAATCCTCCCCCATCCGGGCAGAGCCCCGGGGCCAACCCGGGTCGGAGCCCAGGTCTGAGCTCAGCTCGGAGCCCGGGCTCGGATCAGGTCTCGTCGTCGCGCACGTCCCCGCCCGCATCGTCACCCGCATCCTCCGCCGGCACCTCCCCCGCGACCAGCTCTCGGGCGTCGCGGGCCAGGGCGGCCAGCCGTGCGCGCAGGGCGTGGAGCTCCCGCGCCAGTCGGTTCAGGGGTGCCTCCCGCGCGCCGGCCGGCTCCGGCAGGTCCTCGAGCATCCAGGCGTAGTGCCGGGCCGCCTGCTCCAGGAGCTCCCCGAGCTGGGCGAGGTCCCGCTCGACGGACGAGAGGATGAGCTGGTCCCGGTCCCGGGCCGGCGGCAGGACCGGCGGCGGGTACCGGAGGGGGGCGCCGAGGTTCCAGTAGGGCACGTGCTCGGGAAACGACTCCCGCCAGGCGCGCACCTCCCGGCGGGTGGGGTGGAAGCTCTCCTGGAACCGGGCCGCCAGGGCGAGGAGGTACTGCCCGAACCGGCGGCCCTGGTCTTCCCGGAAGGCGTAGAGGAGATCCTCCTCCGTCTCGTTCCCCACCAGCTCCACCACCGGAAACGCGTGGGACGCCATCCAGGCGCCGAGCCCCCGGAGCTCGTCGGCGGCCACGACCAGCCGCTGGAGGACCTCCTCGGCCCGGCCCTCGCGGGGCGGACTCCGGTAGGCGGCCATGAGGGCATCCTTGAAGATCTCGTTCGCCTCCTCCACCGCCGCCACGGCCCTTTCGTTCATCACGTGGCCTCCGTAGGCGCGGAGCAGGTTCAGGTTCAGAAAACTCTCGATCGGCATCGGGTCGGTCCTCCTTCGAGGGTCGGGGCGAGGATCGGGACCGGCCCGAGGCCCCGTCCCCGGACGGTTCGCAGGGTCCGGCCCCGCCCACCCCGCCGGGAGGGGAGCCGCGCTTGCCTGCGACCCACGCTCGTGGAGTTGCAGTAGAGAGTAAACCCCTGGCAGGCCGAGGATTTGGACTCTCGGGACGGGGCGATTTCGGGGTGCGCGGAGGGGTTGACTTCCGGCGGGGAGTCTGAACCGGGCCTTCCGCGCGGAGGCGTGGATTGAAACCCGATGGACTGGC
>JASFUJ010000571.1:0-3451 GCA_050050355.1 Acidobacteriota bacterium | reverse complement strand
GAGCGACGACGCGCGCCGGGAGATGGAGACCTTCCGGGAGCTCAAGGCCGCCCGGGAGGGCGACGAGGACCTGGAGTGGAGCTGGTACTCGGAGATCTACGAGACCCTGGAGCCGCGCCCGCGACCCGCGCCGGAGGGTGCGCCGGCCTTCGAGGTGATCACCCCCCTCGAGGCCGCCTCCGAGCCGGGCTCCGGCCCCGGGGCGTCCACTCCACGGGAGCCGGCGACCACCGGGCTCGAGGTCCTGACCGCCGACGCCGACGGCCGGCCCGATCTGCTGGTCTGGTCGGATTCGGGAGTGGCCCTCGTGCCCGGTGGCTCCGGCGAGCCTCCCCCGCCCGGCTCGACCGGGCTCGGCGAGCTCCGGGGCGTCCGGGACGCCGCGGCGGGGGACTTCGACGACGACGGGCTCGACGACCTGGCGATCCTGACCGCCCGCGGCGTCTCCCTCTGGGTGAACCGGTCCGATCGGTCCGATCGGTCCGGGGGGGACCGCGACACGACCCGCTTCGAGCGGCTTCCGGACGCGGCGCTGCCGGAGGGCTTCCGGGGCGCGACGGCGCGCACTTTCGACGACGCCCTCTGGCTCGACGTCGACCACGACTACGACCTGGACCTGATCCTGCTGGGCGCCGCGCCGGCGCTGCTGCGCAACGAATTGGAGAGCGGGGGCGGCGGCGCCTTCAGCGACCGCACGGAGGCGTTCCCCTTCGACTCCGCACCGGCCGTCGCGGGGGTCTGGCTCGACCTGGTGCCCGACAGCCAGGCCGTGGACCTGGTGGTGGCCCACGCGGCCGGCTCCGCGACCCCCGGAGTGCTCTACCGGGACCTGCTGGGCGGCCGGTACGAGGCCCGCCCCCTGCCCCGCCTCCCCGCCGGCACCCGGCACCTGCTGGCCGCCGACCTGAACCACGACGGCTGGACCGACCTGGCGGCCGCCACCGGCGACGGCGTCACGCTGCTCCTCAACGACCGGGACGAGGGCTTCGAGGCCGTACCGGTGGAGGGCGCCCCCGGCGGCCCGATCGCGCTCCTCGACCTGGACAACCGGGGGGTGGACGACCTCCTGGTCGGCGGGAAGCAGCGGACGAGCCTCCTCCGGGGCCTGATCTCGCCGGAGGGCCGGCCCCGCTTCGAGGCCGGCGGGACCGACGAGGCCGAGGGAGCCGTCCCCACCGGCCTCCCGGAGATCCCGGCCGCCGCGCTCGCCGCGGCCGACTTCGACGCGGACGGGCGGACCGACCTGGCGACGGCCGACCGGCGAGGAGCCGTCCGCATCCTGCTCAACCGGACCGAGACCGGCAACCGCTGGCTCCGGGTGGACCTGACCGGGGTCAAGAACCCGGAGCTCGCCCGCGGCGCGGAGGTGGAGGTCAAGGCGGAGACCCTCTACCGGAAGCGGCTCTACGAGGGCTTCCCCATCGTCTTCGGCCTGGGGGACCTGGGCGGGCGGGACCGGGTCGACACCGTCCGCATCACCTGGCCCAACGGGATGATTCAAAACGAGCCCCGCCAGCAGGCCGACACGGCGGCGACCTTCGAGGAGGCGCCCCGGCTGTCGGGCTCGTGTCCCATGATCTTCACCTGGAACGGCAGCGGGTTCGAGTTCATCACCGACGTGCTCGGCGTGGCGCCGCTGGGGGCGAGCGCCGGCGACGGCGAGTACTTCCCGGTGGACCACGACGAGGGGATCCGGATCCCGGGCGAGTCCCTCGCCCCCCGGCGGATCGGCTCCGGGCGGAGCGTGTACGAGATCCGCATGACCGAGGAGCTCCGGGAGGTCGCCTACCTGGACGAGATCCGGCTGGCCGCCGTGGACCACCCGGCGGAGGTGGAGATCCTCACCAACGACAAGTTCAAGGGGCCGCCCTTCCCGGAGCTCCGGCTCTACGGCGCGGAGGATCCGCTCCACCCGGTGGCGGCCACGGACCATCGGGGCCGCGACGTGCTCGACCGGGTGCTGGCCCGGGACGCCACCTACCCGGACGGCTTCGAGCGGACGGTCGACGGCATCGCCGAGCCCCACCACCTGGAGCTCGACTTCGGCCCCGAAGCCCCCCAGGGTCGCGCGCTCCTGGTGCTCTCCGGGTGGGTCGACTGGGCCGACGGCTCCACCTTCCTGCGCACCGGCCAGGGGAACCGGCCGGGCCTGGCCCTGCCGTCGCTCCAGGTGCAGGACGCCTCCGGCCGCTGGGTGACCGTGCTCGAGGACATGGGCCTGCCGGCCGGCAAGCCGAAGACCATCGCCGTCGACCTGACCGGCCGGCTGCCGCCGGGCTGGCGGAAGCTGCGGATCGTCACCAGCCTGTGCGTCTACTGGGACGAGATCTACGTCACCCCCGATCCGGGTCCGCCGACGGCGCGGACGAGCTACCTGCCCCTGGAGCGGGCGGACCTCCGGTTCCGGGGCTTCTCCAGAGTGGTGATCCACCCGGAGCGCAAGCAGCCGGAGCGCTTCGTCTACGCCGAGCGCCGGCCGCAGGCCCGGTGGAACTGGAACCCCACCCCCGGCCTCTACACCCGCTACGGCCGGGTCGAGGAGCTCCTGAGCACCCTCGACGACCGCTTCGTGATCATGGGCTCCGGCGACGAGGTCCGGCTGCTGTTCGACCCGTCCGGCCTGCCGCCGGTGCCCGCGGGCTGGACCCGGGACTTCATCCTCTTCGTGGACGGCTGGGCCAAGGACGGCGACGCCAACACGGCGTTTTCCCAGACGGTCGAGCCCCTGCCCTACCACGGCATGCCCCAGTACCCGTACGAGCCGCCCCACCGGTACCCGGACGACCCGGCGCACACCCTCTACCGGGAACGGATGCTCACCCGCCCGGCGCTCCGCCTGATCCGCCCGCTGACCGAGGGGGTACGGCCCGACGAGGTGGCGCCGGCGGCGACCGTGGGCGGGGGGTCGCGGTGATCCGGCTCGGACAGGTCGTCGCCCCCGCTCTCGTCTGGGCCCTGGTCCGGGTCGTGGCCTGGGCTCCGGAAGCGCACGCCGCCGGGAGCGCCACGGACCCGGAGTCCGAGGAGCCGCCCCCGGCCCGCTTCACCGACGTGACCGAGGCCGCCGGCATCGACTTCGTCCACGACAACGGCGCCGCCGGCGAAAAGCTCCTGCCGGAGACCATGGGGGGCGGCGTGGCCTTCTTCGACTACGACCGGGACGGGGACCAGGACCTGCTGTTCGTCGACTCGGGCGGCTGGGCCGTCCACTCGAAGGCCCGCCACGCCAGGAAGCCCGCCGTGGTGCTCTACGCCAACGACGGCTCCGGCCACTTCCGCGACGTGACCGAGAGCGCCGGCCTGGGGGTGGATGCGCAGACCGGCAGACCGCCGTTCTACGGGCAGGGGGTGGTCGCCGGCGACTACGACGGCGACGGCTGGATCGACCTGTACCTCACCGCCGTGGGACCGAACCGCCTGCTCCGCAACCGGGAGGGCGTGTTCGAGGACG
>JASFUJ010000570.1:0-3453 GCA_050050355.1 Acidobacteriota bacterium | reverse complement strand
CGACCCAGAACACCGGCACGGCGCGGGGGCCGGCCCCGTTCGGGGTCTCGTTCTGGGCCCCGTTCAAGGCCTCGGCCCAGCGGGCGACGGCGACCATCTTCGAGAGGGTGTACAGGGGACCCCCGAATAGGCCGGGCTGCTGGCCCGCGACCACCACCCGGACCTCCGGGTCCGCCAGGAGGCCGGCCAGGCGGTCCGCGCCCGGGTGACCGTAGGAGCGGTTGGTGCGGCGGAGCGCCCTGGCGAGCCGGGGGCGGGCGGCGCGAGCGTGTGCGGGGGCCGGCTCGTCCGCCGGCGGCAGCCGTCCCGGCTCGAGGAAGCGCAGTGGCTCGAGCAGATCCCGGTCCCTGCCGTCCAGGTAGGCGCGGGGCAGGGGCGCGAGCATCTCCTCCGTCGCCAGGTCCACGGCGAGGAGGTCAGTCGCGCTTCCGGGCGACGAGGATGAGGCGTTCACTGTCACGAGTATAGGGATCTCCGTGAAAATTGCCGAAGGTGCCGATGACCTGAAGGCCGGCCCACTGGAGGCCCATCAGGACCTCCTCCTGCCGGTAGGCCCGGACGCTCTCGAGAAAGGTCCGGTCGGGGCCGTCGGGGGGCGTGATCTTGATGCGCTTGTTGACCCGCTTCGCCTGGGGGTCGTACCAGCGGACGATCTCGATCCGCCGGCCTTCGGCGGTGTACGAGTCTCGGGGCTGCAGGTTGCGGATCACCGGCTCGGGGTTCATCAGATCGATCAGGAAGCGGCCGCCGGGGGCGAGCACTCGGACAACCTCCTCCAGCACGCGGAAATTCTCGCGCTCGGTCTCGAAGTAGCCGAAGGAGGTGAAGAAGTTGAGGATCCAGTCGAAGGAACCGGCGACGAACGGGAGCTCGCGCATGTCCCCGGCGACCCTGGGCAGATCGGGCCGCTCCGCGAGCAGGGTGATCGACAGGTCGATGCCGAGCACCCGGTAGCCCCGCTCCCTGAGCACGTCGGTGTGGCGGCCGGCGCCGCAGGCGAGGTCGAGGACCGCGTGCGGGGGGAGGTCGCCGAGGTGGCGGACGACGAAGTCGGCCTGGCGGTCGGCCTCTTCCCGGTCCCGGTGGGCGTAGAGCTCGAGGTACTCCTCGCCGAACCACTCCCGGTACCAGGCCATGGTGGCTCATGATACCGAGTGCCCCGGCGACGCCGAAACGGCCGGGGCGGGCGGTGCTCGGGAGGCCGGAACGGGAGACGGGCCTCCCGGAGCGGTAGACTACGTCCGTGCCCCGACCTCCCGAGACCCGCCCGGCGCGCCGGCCGCGGCCCGCGGTGCGCAACGCCGTGGTGGTGGCGTTCCTGCTGCACACGGTGGCGGCACTGTGGGTCTGGGTGAGCTGGGAGTCGGGAGTGCGCGGCGGCTGGCTGGTGTGGATGGATTTCCCTGCCTCGCTGCTGTTCCTGCAGGCCCGAGGCGGCATGTTGTTGCTGGCGAGCCTGGTGCTCGGGGGGCTCTGGTGGGGGGTGATCGGAGGGGTGCTGTCGTGGGGGATCGGGCGGGGGGTGCGGGGGAGGTAGCCGGCCGGGGCGTGCTCCGGGGGGAGGGGTCCGACGGGGTCGGGCAGGGTACGTTGCCCTGGGCCGGTCCCCGGATGCGAGGGGGGGCGCGCCGGGGTCGACGCGCGTCCGTCGCCCGACCGGAACGCTCAACGCGCGCCTCGTCATCGGCCGGCCGCAGGCGGTCCCGAGAGAGGCGGCGTCCCGTGAGCCCGGCCGATGGCGTCCCCGGAGCGCCCCCCTCGCAACCGGGGACCTCCGTTCGAGCCGAGCTGGGTGCCGGTGACGCCGGGGGACCGGAGGCACGGCGTCGCCATGGGAGAGAGCCCGCTTTCACCTTCGGTTCCCTTCTCGTCCTGTCCGGGACGGGAGGCGGAGTGGAGGGGGCTGCGGGTCGGGTTCGGGGGGCGGGCCGGGGAAGGTTCGGGGGGTGAATCGGGTTGGGAGCGGCGTCGAGGGAAGGAAGAACGAAGACGATGACCGAGGGGAGCTCGTGGTGAAGATCGGGTCTCTGGCGGTGGATCCACCGCTGTTCCTGGCACCGATGGCGGGGGTCACGGATCGTGACTTCCGGCTGATCGTGCGGCGGATCGGGGGGGTGGGAGTGGTGGCGATGGAGTTCATCTCGTCGCGGAACCTGGTCCACGGGCAGCCGACGCACCGGCGGCGGGAACGGGAGCTGCTGCGGTTCGTGGACGAGGAGCGGCCGCTGTCGATCCAGGTGTACGGCTCCGACGCGGCGACCATGGCCGCGGCGGCACGGGAGGTGGAGGAGCTCGGCCCGGACCTGTGTGACATCAACATGGGATGCCCGGCCAACAAGGTGCTCAAGAACTGCTCCGGGGCCGCGCTGATGGGCGACCTGCGGATGGCCGCGGAGATCGTGCGGAGCGTTCGCCGGGAGGTGTCGATGCCGCTGACGGTGAAGTTCCGGCTGGGGCTGGACGAACGGCGGAAGAACCATGTCGAGCTGGCCCGGATCTGCGAGGCGGAGGGCGCCGACGCGGTGGTGCTCCACGCCAGAACCGCCCGGCAGGGATACCGCGGTGCGGCGGACTGGACCGAGATCGCCCGCCTGAAGGAGTCGGTGAGCATCCCGGTGATCGGCAACGGCGACGTGCGCCGGCCGGAGGACGGGGTGCGCATGCTGGCCGAGACCGGGTGTGACGGCGTGATGGTGGGCCGGGCGGCGACGCGCAGCCCCTGGATCTTCTCGCAGCTCGCGGATCGGCTCGCCGGGGTGCGCCCGGACGGTGCGGGGTCCGAGCCCTCGCTGGCGGACCGGCGCGACCTGATCCTCGGGCACTTCCGGACCGTCATCGCGCGGGACGAGCGGTCGCTGGCGCTGCACAAGCTGCGCCGGTTCACCGGGTGGTACAGCCATGGCCTGCCCCGGGGGCGCGAGCTCCGGCGACGGATCAACGACCTCCCCGACCCGGAGAGCTTCCTGGACGCGGTCGAAGAGCTGTTCGCCGGACTGGCACGGACGGGCGACCGGGCGGCGGCCTGACCCGACTCCGGCTCACGACCGGTTTCCCACCGATCCGGCGTGGCCTCGGGACCGTAGCTCTCCCGTGAAAGGGGCGAACCATGAGCGAGCGGCGCACCATCGAACGGCTGATCTTCGTCTTCGACGCGGATTCCGGCGTCCTGAACGCGTTCTTCGACAGCGCGAAGAAGACCCTCAATCTGGGCGGTTGCGCCCTGTGCTCCATCACCCACGGGCTCGCCGGAGAACGGTCCGAGTGGAGGGACTGCCGGGAGGAGCTCGGCGTCCCGGTGGAGTACGTTCACCGGGACGAGGTCGGCGAGGAACTGCGGGCGGCCGCCGACGGGGAGCTCCCCTGCGTGGTGGCGGAGGCCGGCGGCGAGCTCGTCCGGCTGATCGACCGGGAGGTGCTGGAGCGGTGCAAGGGGAGCGTGGCGGACTTCCGGGG
>JASFUJ010000569.1:0-3463 GCA_050050355.1 Acidobacteriota bacterium | reverse complement strand
CTCCGCGCACGCCGTCCGCGAGGAACGGCGCCCGGCTCATGCTCTCCATGCCGCCGGCAGCCACGACCTTGAAGTCCCCGCAGCGCAGGTCGTTGGCGGCCATCATCACGGTGCGCATGCCGGAGCCGCAGACCTTGTGCAGGGTGACGGCGCCGGTGGACTCCGGGCAGCCGGCGCCGAGGGCGGCCTGACGGGCGGGCGCCTGGCCCTGCCCCGCCTGGAGCACGCACCCCAGGTTGACCTGGTCCAGGTCGGCCGGCTCGAGGCCGGCGCGCTCCAGGGCTCCGGTCAGCGCCCGGGCGCCGAGCTGGTGGGCGGGAAGCTTCGACAGGGCTCCCTGGAAGGAGCCGATGGGGGTTCTGGCGGCGCTCAGGATCACGATCTCGTCCATGATGACTCCTTGATGATGGGATCCGTGGAAAGCACTCCGGCAGACCGGGAGGCCGCGCGGCAACGCCGTGCGGGCTGCACGAGGCGGAGAAATCCTAGCACACGCTCCGGCGCACGAACCGGCCCGGGCGCGGCCCCGCGACCGCCGCCCGGAGCGCGGCCGGGCCCGGGGGTCGGCACCCGGTCGGAGCGACGAAATCGGGCCGGCGCGACCGGGGCGCGATCAACTCACCGGACAGTGGATCCGTAATACTTCCAATGGAGAGGTACACACAGAGGTGACGCCCGGTGCGTGCATCCGGGCCGAGTGAACGACCGACGACCGACAGGACAGCTTCAAGGAGGTACAGTCCCATGCTTCGCGAACCGGCCAGAGCCCTTTCGACGCGGACCTTCGCCCTCACGCTCCTCGCCGCGCTCCTGCTCGCGCCCTGTGGAGCCGCCCTGGCCCAGACATCCGACGTCTGGACCAACACCAAGATCTCCGACCTGCGGCGCCACCAGGGGGAGGTCGACTCGGAGGCGGCCGAGCACTACGAGACCGCCCAGCGCTACATGGTCAAGATCGACCGTCTGCTCGGCGACGAAGATCGCGGCAAGCGCCAGGAAAAGAGGCTGGAAAAGGCGTTCGACAAGGCGATTCGAGAGCTGAACGCGGCCATCGAGGCGGCCCCCGACTGGATCGAGGCGCGCCTGGCGCTCGGCTCCGTCCACTACAAGCACGGCGACCTGGAGGAGGCCCGGTCGGACTACGAAGGCATCCTCGCCGTGGACCCGGAGCACGAACGCGCTCGCGCCTATCTGGGGACCGTCCAGTACGAGCTCGCCCGGCGGGATCAGCAGGAGCAGGGAGGATCCGACGGCGGACGCTGACCCCACCGGTTGACAGGCCGCCGGGCCGCGGGGGAGAGTTCCGTTCGTGAGCCGCGGCCGCCTGCTGGGAATCGACTACGGCACCGAGACGATCGGCGTCGCCATCTCCGACCGGGAAGGCCGCGTGGCGGTGCCCTGGGGGGCGGTGCGACGCCGGGATGACCGGACGGCGGCCCGGCAGCTCACCGCCCTCGCCGAGCGCGAGGGCGTGGCCGGCTTCGTGGTCGGCGAGCCCCGCCGGCTCGACGGCACGCGCGGGGATGCGGCACGCCGCGCGGTCCGATTCGCCGGACGGCTGGAGCGCGCCAGCGGCCTGCCGGTCGAGACCGTCGACGAGAGCCTGACGAGCGTCGAGGCCGAGCGCAGGCTGCGCGAGACCGGCGTCGATCCCGCGAGCGAACCGGAACGGGTCGACGCCCTCGCGGCCCAGATCCTGCTGCAGGAAGCGCTCGACCGGTGGGCTGGCGAGCCCGCCGCCCGGCCCTCCGGAGAGGCTCCCTGATGCGGGTCCTCCGCGTCCTCGGCTTTGTGGTGCTGCTCGCCGCCCTGGGGGCGGTCGGAGGCGGCTGGTGGGCCTGGCGCACCCTGCACCGGCCGCTGCCGCACGACGGCGTCTCGATCGAGATCGCCCAGGGCACCAGCGCCGGCGCCATCCTCCGGGACCTGGAGCGCCACGGGCTCGTGGCCGACGCGCTGCTGGCCCGGCTCTACCTGGTGCACATCCTCGGCGACCCGTCCCTCAAGGCCGGCGAGTACCGCTTCGACGAACCCGCGTCGAGCGTCCGGGTGCTCGACAAGCTGATCCGCGGCGAGGTGGTGCTCCACCAGGTGACGGTGATCGAAGGCCTGACCCTGCCGGAGACCGCCGAGGCCCTGGCGACGGCCGGCTTCGGCGACCGGGAGCGGTTCCTGGCCGCCATGAACGACCCCTCCCCGATCGCCGACCTGGACCCGGAGGCCGAGAGCCTCGAGGGCTACCTCCACCCGGACACCTACGCCTTCAGCCGCGAGGTGACCGAGGGAGAGATCGTGGCCACCCTGGTGCGCACCTTCCGCGAGCGGTTCGAGACCCGGATCGTGCCTCTGCTCGAGGATCCCGCGGGCCGCATCCGTCTGGCGCGACCGGCGGGGTCGACGGGGTCGGGGAGGGTGCGAGAGGGCTCGGCCGGGAGCGAGGAACCGCCACCCGACGAGCCGCGCGTCCCCCCGGAGGTCGCCGCGGGCCGGCGGCTGGAGCTGACGCCGGGCGAGCTCGTCACGCTGGCCAGCATCGTCGAGAAGGAGGCCCGACTGGACGAGGAGCGCCCGCTGATCGCCGCCGTCTACGTCAACCGCCTGCTCGCCGGCATGGGCTTGTACGCCGATCCGACCGTGATCTACGCCCTGCAGCGTCGGGGGACGTGGGACGGCAACCTGCGCCGCGAGGACCTCCAGCTCGACTCGCCCTACAACACCTATCGCTACGGCGGGCTGCCCCCCGGCCCGATCGCATCGCCCGGTCTGGAGAGCTTGCGCGCCGCCGCCGACCCGGCCGCCGCCGACTTCCTGTACTTCGTGAGCCGCAACGACGGAAGCCACGTCTTCGCACGGACCCTGGCGGAGCACAACCGCAACGTGCGGGAGTGGCAAAAGCGCTACTGGCGGGAGCGCTGGGCCCGGGAACGGCGTGAAGCCGGGGACGGAGACGGAGGCTGAAACCGGGCCGGTTCCCGGCTCGCCGCGCCGGGGCGCCCCGTTGACAGGCGGTAAGTCCTGTTGTATCTAGAGGCTCGGACCCTCAGCCATCGCCGACGTCCGAAGTCGGTCCCCCGGACCGGGCCCGCTGAGCGGCCCCGAACCGGACCGGGACCGGAAGGAGAGAGACCCTGATGAACACGCGCGAAGAGTTCGGCAACTACCTACTGCTCAAGAAGCTCACCGAGGACCCGCTCGGCGAGACCTTCCGCGCCGGCCGGCTCGGCCGGGAAGGGCTCGACCAGGTGGTCCTCCTGCGCGTGCTCAACGGGCAGGGCCTCGATCCCGAGCGCCTGTGGTCCGCCCTGTCCGAGCGCCAGGAGGTGCAGAAGGCCCTGAAGAGCCCCAACATCGGGAGCGGGGTCGACGCCGGCACGGTCCGCGGGGTCCCGTACGTGGCCTACGACTACATCTCGGGGAAGGACCTGGCCACCCTGATCGCCCAGGCCGAGCGGGAGAGCTCCCC
>JASFUJ010000568.1:0-3468 GCA_050050355.1 Acidobacteriota bacterium | reverse complement strand
GCGTGCCGAATCGGCTGCCCTGGTCGTAGCCGTCGGTGAGCAGCACCAGGGCCCGCCGCCCGGAGGTCTCCTGGATCTGGGCCAGGGAGAACACGATCGAATCGTAGAGGGCCGTGGCCCCGCCGGCCACCAGCCGGCGGAAGCTGCCGAGGAGCTCCAGCGGGTCCCCGGTCGCCGGGTGGAGCAGCTTCGCCCGGTCGGCGAAGCCGACGAGAAACGCCCGGTCCCCCTCGATCAGGGTCTGCACCAGGAAGCGCCCCGCCGCCTGCTTGGTGTCCACCATCAGCGGCCACATGCTGCCGGAGGTGTCCACCAGGAGCCCCAGCGTCAGGGGCACGTCGTCGGCCACCTGGAAGCGCTCCACCTCCTGGCGCCGGCCGTTCCAGGTGATCCGGAAATCGTCCGGGTCCAGGTCCTCGACCGGCTTGCCGTCGGGGTTCGTGACCACCGCGAAGAGCTCCACCAGGTTGACCTCCACGCGCTCGCCCGGCGCTCCGGCGGCGAGCAGCCGCACGTCCTCGAGCGACCTGCCGTCCTCGAGCACCGCCAGCACCCGGACGTAGTCGGAGGCGCCCGGCTCGGCCCCCTCGCCGGTGTGGGGCAGCCGGGCGGTCCAGGGCGGTTGCCGCAGGGTGGCGATCAGCTCCTCGTTGCGGTAGACCTCGACCCGGTCCAGCGCCGCGTCCGGCGGCACGCTGACCCGCGCTTCCACCTGGGTGAAGCTCCCGCCCTCCCCCGCGAGCCCGCGGGGACGGTGAGAGTGGACCGGCCGGAGCTGGGTGATGGTCACGTCGAACGGGGCCGAGCGGCGGTTCAGCGTGATCTCGTGCTCGCCCAGGGGGACCCCGCTCCGGTCCTGGGCCACCACCCGGACGGTGTGGGGCTCGGCCCGGGCCCCCAGATCGAGGGTGGCGGAGAAGGGGGGACGCTCGTCGGTGGCCACCTCCTCCCCGTCCAGATAGAACACGGCCCTGCGGATCAGCTCCGTCGTGACCATGGTGTCGATCTCGGTCCGCCCCACGGCCGGGCGGCTCTTGGGCGGCAGCAGCACGATCCGGCGCGCCGCCGCCTCGGCGGACGCGCGTTCGACCGCGGCCCCGGAGCCCGTCGACCCGGGCCCCGGGGCCGGCTCGCCGGTCGTGTCGGTGCTCGGGACCGCTCCGGCCGTGCCGCTCCCGGATGCGGCCGGGTCGTACACGGCCACCCGCAGCTCGGGCGGGGGGGCGAGGGGCTGGTCCGCCAGCCGGGCGAAACAGCCGCCCCACACCTCCTGGGAGGTCGTGCCGTCCAGCACCTGGACCACCGCGGCGGCCCCGTGCACCTCGTCGGCCAGCTCCAGCCGACCCCGGTAGAGCCAGGCCTCGGGGGGCGGAGCACCTTCGGCCTCCGGATCCGACCCCGGTTCCGCCTCCGGGCTCCCGTCCGGGCGGGTCCCGAAGCCGGTCGCGATCGTCTCCTGGAAGGTGGCGAGCTCCCCCTCGATGGTCGCGGCGGCCAGGGTGACGCGGAGGCGCTCGGGCGGGGTCCCGAGATCTCGGGTCAGCCCCCTCAGGTCGACCAGGAGCTCCATCGGCAGGACGACCCGGCTGCCGGAGGGCTGCCGCTCGAGCCGGACCGTGCACTCCGTCGGCAGGTCGCCCGTCGGCGCACCCGGATCCTCCAGGAGCGCGCGGACCCGGTCGAAGGCCGCGAAGGGGTCCGCCGCTCGGGCGCCCGCGGGGAAGGCGGCGCTCCCCAGCAGCAAGGCTCCGGCGGCGAGGAGGGGCGGGAGTCGTCGGATGGGAGAGGCGCTCATCCCCCAAGCTTACTCGCCGGAGCCCCCTCCGGTCTCTCCGTCGCCGTCCTCGCTCCGGTTCAGCTCCATGGTCTGACCCGGACCCTGCTCCAGCGTCACGCCGACGGCCTCGCCGTTCTCGACCCGGAAGACCAGGGCGACGCCGGGCGGGGCGCCGACGACCCGGAACCGGGTCTCGGAGACCGGCGCCAGCCGGAACGTCCCCTGCCCGGCGGCCTCCGCCCGGAGGACGCCGTCGTCCGAGAGCGTGATCGTGAACGCGAAGCCGGCCTCGCTCACGTAGCGCCCGGCGAACCGGGCCAGCGCCTCGGACGGCAGCTCGATCTCCTCGGCCGCGCCCTCGAGGACGAACCCGGCGCGCCGGATCTCCGAGACACACCCTGTCTCCAGCCCTTCGAGGGAGGCGTTTCGCAGAAACTCCTCTTCGATGGTCTTCAGACATTCGACTCCCTCCAGGCCTCCGAAGTCGTGGGCGCCGGAGGGGACCACCAGGTGCAGGCTGTTGGGCAGGAACTTCGCGACTCCGGCTCCCTGGGCGGGTGGGGTGACCGGGTCGAGCGCGCCCGACGCCAGCAGCACCGGCACCTCGGAGCGGACCGGTTCGAAGAAGTCGGTGGGAATCTCGCCGCGGGGCCAGACCGTGCAGGCGGCGGTCTGGATCCGGTACCGGAGCTCTCCCAGGAAGGTGCCGGCGGCCGCCTCCATGGCGTCCTCCGGCTCGATCCAGGGGACGTCTTCCGCACAGGTCACCGAGAGGTACAGGCCCTCGGAGATCGCGTCCGCGAGACCCCGATCGTAGCTGTCCGCCACCGCGGCGACGATCGATGCGTCGTCGGCGGCCGCTTCGTGGATCGCCAGCGGTACCTGGCTCGCGGACGTGACCCGGTAGAGCATGTAGCGCAGGCCGTGGAGGAAACTGTTCCGGCCGAGCTCGATCCGCTTCTCCTCGCCGGTCTCCGGGTCGGCGACGGTGGCCGGGATCGTGTGGCCTTCCTCCAGCCGCCCGAGCACCGTCCAGAGCTCCGCCCGCAGGCGCGGGAAGGCCCGGCGGCAGTCGTCGTCGGCGGCGCACTCGTCGATCACCCCGTCCAGCGCCCGCTGGGCGTCCCGGGCGAAGGTCTGCGGCATCCGGTCGTCCAGCGGGACGACCCCGTGGAGCGCGGCGGCCGCCACGTGCTCGGGGTGCCGCTTCATGTAGACCTGGGTCGCGCGGGTGCCGTAGGAGCCGCCGGTGACGATCACCCGCTCGTACCCGAGCGCCTCGCGGACCCGGTCGACGTCGTCGACGATGTACGACGTCGTGTACCGGGTCAGGTCGGCCCGGTCGGCGAGCTCCTCCGCGCACCGTGCGATCCCGTCGAGCGGCATGAACCGTTCCAGGTAGGTGTGCTCGTCCTGGTAGGCGCACCGCAGGGGGTTGGATTCACCGGTCCCCCGGATGTCGACGAGAACGAAGTCGCGCACCTCCCGGACCCGGCGGTTCGCCTCGGCGATGAACGCCGCCGCGTGGACCACCCCCTCGCCGGGGCCGCCGAAGAACGGAATCACCGGCTCGGGGGCCGGATCCGGCCCGGTCGCGGGAAGGACCATCACGTTGAGGGCGATCCGCCGCCCGTCGGGGAGGCGAGGGTTCTCCGGCACGTCGATCGTGCCGCAGAGGACCTCTTCGTCGA
>JASFUJ010000567.1:0-3472 GCA_050050355.1 Acidobacteriota bacterium | reverse complement strand
CGCGTGCTGCCCGAGGAGGACTACTGGAGCCACTTCGTCGGTCTGGACGACCGGGCCTGCCTGCTCGAGCTGCTGGAGCGCGCGGGCGAGGCCGCCGACGCCGGGAGGATCGCCCGGCTGATCGCCCGCAAGTCCAGCCGCTACCAGGAGCTGATCCGCCGGGACGGCTACCCCTACTTCCCCGGAGCCGCCGCGCTGGTCCGCGGCCTGGCCGAGGCCGAGATGCCCCTGGGGCTCGTCAGCGGCGCCCTGCGCGACGAGGTGGAGGGGGCGCTCCGCCAGGAGGGGCTCCGGGGCTGCTTCAAGACCCTGGTCACCGCCGACGACGTCGGGACGAGCAAGCCGGACCCGGAAGGCTATCGCCGGGGGATCCAGGCCCTGAACAGTGCGCCGCCGCTTCCGGACCGCCTCCTCCACCCCCACGAGATCCTGGCGATCGAGGACACCATGGCCGGCGTCGAGGCCGCCCTGGCCGCCGGCCTGACCGTGGTCGCGGTGGCCCACACCCATCCGGCCGCGAAGCTGGAGGGCGCGCACCGGGTGGTGGCACGGATCGCGGAGCTGGAAGTGGAGGATCTGATGGAGACCGGAAACCGATGACCGATGTCTGGAACCGAGGGGAGTGACCGAGCCGTATGTCGAGCACGATTCAGGACGACCGGCCGCGGGGTCGGGTCGAGGTGATCACGGGGGGGATGTTCTCCGGCAAGAGCGAGGAGCTGGTGCGGCGGTTGCGGAGAGCGTTCATCGCGCGGCAGCGGGTGCAGGTGTTCAAGCCGGCGACCGACACCCGCGTGCCCGGCGAACGGCTCGTGACCCGGGACAACCGCGAGCTGGCCGCGATCAGTGTCCGGAACGCCTCCGAGCTGATCGAGTGGCTGGACTCGGAGGTGGACGTCGTGGGAATCGACGAGGCCCAGTTCTTCGGTCAGGACATCCTGGACGCGGTCGACCGCCTGGCCGACCGGGGGGTGCGCGTGGTGGTGGCCGGGCTCGACCTGGACTACCTGCGGCGTCCCTTCGGCCCCATGCCCCTGCTGCTCGCCCGGGCCGAGTACGTGGACAAGATGCACGCCGTGTGCGTGCGCTGCGGCGGGACCGCCCACTACAGCCAGCGCACCGCCGGGGGCGGCGAACAGATCCAGGTGGGGGACGGCGAGGCCTACGAGGCGCGCTGCCGGAGCTGCTACGAGCCGTTCACGGGCCGGGGCGAGGTGGCCTCGGGCTAGCTGCGGATGGGCATGGGGCGGTTGTTCTCGTCCACGTTGACGTAGACCACCTCCGCCTCGGTCACCTTCACCTTGCCCACGCCCTTGCGCCGCTCGGCCTCGACGATCACCCGCACGGTCAGGGACGTGTTGCCGATCTTCACCGTCTCGGTGAAGAAGCTCACCAGGTCGCCGACGAACACCGGCTCCAGGAACTCCACCTCGTGCATGGCCACGGTCACCAGCCGTCCCGGGACGTGGCGATGGCCCTCCACGGCGCCCGCCTGGTCGATGTGGGAGAGGATGATCCCACCGAAGATGGTGCCGTAGGCGTTGGTGTGCTTCGGCATCATGATCACCCGGATGGCCGGCTGGCTCGGTCCGGGGCCCTCGCGGCGGTCTTCCATCGAGCTCGTCTCTCCTCGGGGTTCGGGATCGGATTCGGGCGACGGGCGCATGGTATCCTACCGCCGCCTTCGGGGTGCCGGGCGGGCTCATCGAGCCGCCGGAGTCGCGGTTCTGATTTCAACTCTCCTTCACCTGACGCATTGGCTTCCTCCTCAGAGAGCTCCAGCTTCGGTGCCCTGGACGACGAATCCCTCGTCCGCGCCATGGCCGAGGGCCGCCAGGACGCGATGGCCGAGCTCTACGACCGCTACGCCCCCATGCTCCTGGGCCTGGCGCGCAAGGTGTTGACGAGCCGGGACGACGCCGAGGAGATCCTGCAGGAGGCCCTGGTGCACGCCTGGAACCAGGCCCACCGGTACGAGCCGTCCCGCTCGTCGGTGTCCACCTGGCTGGTGATGATCACCCGGAGCCGCGCCATCGACCGGCTACGCTCACGCCGGGTGGGCGAGCGGACCGTCGCGGCGGCCGGGCGGGAGGATCCGCGGGGCCATGCATCCGCCGAGGGGTCCCGGCGCGTACTTCATGGAGAGAGGCGGGAAAGGGTCCGGCAGGAGCTCGCTCGCCTTCCGGGCGAGCAGCGACAGGTGCTGGAGCTGGCGTTCTTCCGGGGGATGACCCAGCGGGAGATCGCCGAAGAGCACGGCATCCCCCTCGGGACGGTGAAGACCCGGACCCTCCTGGCCATGAAGAAGCTGCGCACCGCACTACGAGACGAGATCAGGGAGCTGCTGTGAGGGACCGATCCCGGGACCAGGATCGCACGATCCGAGAGCTTCTGGAGGCGCTCGCCCCCGAGGGGGTGCCGTCTCCGGAGGCTCCGGACGTGGAGACGGAGGCCGGCGGGACCGCGCGTCGTCACCAACTGGAGGCCCTGGGGCTCCTGGCCTACGACGCCGACCCGGTCGAACCGGGGCCGGAGCGGAAGGCCCGCCTGATGGCGGCCATCGGGCGCGAGACGGCGGCCACCCCATCGCCCGGCGATCCTCCGGTGCTTCCGTTCGAGGTCTCCCGGCGGCGGGCGCCGGCTCCGGCCGCCGCCGGCCACCGGATCACCCGCCGAGGCGACTGGGCCGGCCTCGCGGCGGCGGTCGTGGCGCTGGCGGCCCTGGGTCTGGCGGGCGTGCTCTGGTTCGAGCTCGACCGCTCCCGCGAAGCCCTCGCGCGGCTGGAGCGGGAGCAGCGGGAGCTGACCTCGCGGCTCGAGGTCCAGCAGCTCCTCGCGCGGGAGGTGGGACGGCTCGGGGAGGTCGTCGAGGTGGCCACCACCCAGGGCGTGGAGATCTGTCCCCTGCGGCCGATGAGCGCCGATTCGGTGGCCTCGGGCGCCTTCGCCGTGCTCTACATGCCGCCGGGGGACAAGTCCTGGTACCTGGTGGCGTCGGACCTGGGGCCGGCGCCGGGCGGGGTGTACAAGGTGTGGCTCGACACGCCGGAGGGGCCCATGCCCGGCGGCGTCATCGAGGTGGGAGCCGGAGGAGGCCCGGCGGGCCGGGCGACCGTCAGCATTCCGCAGGCCATGCTCGAGGGTCGGCGCATGCTCTCGGTGACCATCACCCTCGAGCCGAGCCCCGAGGTCGAGTCCCCGACCGGGCCGATGGTCCTGTTCGGGGACGAGAAGATGCAGGTGCTCTAGCCGCGATCCGGCCGGCTTCAGCCGGCCGGATGCGAGCGCAGCGAGCCGCCTACCGGCTTCGGCCCGCCGAACCGGGCCGCAGGCTCCTCCTACCTTTTCGGCGGCCGGGACGGCCGGAGCTCGATGCGGCTCGCCAGCGAGCGATCCGGATAGGCGAGGACGTCGAGGCACGCCCTGGCCACGTCCTCCGGCGAGAGCATCCACGAGGTGTCGTCCCGGCGCG
>JASFUJ010000566.1:0-3474 GCA_050050355.1 Acidobacteriota bacterium | reverse complement strand
CCGCCCGCCCGTGAACAGCTCGTAGAGGATGATGCCGCAGGAGTAGACGTCGGTCCGGGCGCTCACGTCCCCCTCCCCGAAGCGCTCGGGCGCCATGTACTGGGGGGTGCCGACCACCTCTCCCGCCCTGGTCAGCCCCTCCCCGGACCGCGCCGCCGGCCGCGCGAGCCCGAAGTCCATGAGCTTCGCGTTGCCCGCGGCGTCCAGGATGACGTTCTCCGGCTTGACGTCCCGATGCACCACGCCGAGCTCGTGGGCCGCCCCCAGCCCGGCGCACAGTTGCCGCGAGACGCTGAGGGCCGCGGTGAAGGGCAGCCGCTCGTCGGCCCGGTCCAGGAGGAAGCGCAGCGTCACCCCCCGGACGTACTCCATGGAGACGAACGGGACGCCGTCCAGCTCCCCGAAGTCGTAGGTCCGTAGCACGTTCGGGTGCGTGACCCGCCGGGCGAGCCGGAGCTCCTCCTTGAGGCGGGCCAGGAAGCTCTCGTCGTTCCAGAACCGCTGACGCAGCACCTTGAGGGCCACCGTGTCCCCGAGCTGCCGGTCCCGGGCGCGGAAGACCACGCCGACGCCGCCGGAGCCGAGCTCCGAGACCACGTCGAACCGGCCGCCCAGAAGGGTGCCGACACCGATCCGGGGCAACGGGCTCTCGGGCTCCGGCCGGTCGGGCACGGCCAGGGTGTCGCCCGGCCAGTGCGCCGCGGCGAGCCGGTCCACCTGCTCCGGGTCGAGGACGAAGAGCTCGTGGTGGCCGAGGATCGCCGCCTGGCGCCTGGGCTCCAGCCCCAGGGACCGGAGCGGACGGCCCAGGTGCTCCACGGCGTCCTCGGTCAAGAGAACCTCCCCCGGGGCGGCCTCGCGCAGCAGCGCCTCCGCCCGGCGCACCGGGAGCCCGATGACCGACGCCCCGGAGCCTCCGCTCCAGCGCACCTCGCCCCGGACGATCCGCCCCCGGACGATCGCGATCGACGGCCGGACGGTGTCCTCGGAGCCGGCCCTCCGGAGGGCCGTCAGCAGGTTCGTGGTCGCGGCCAGGGCCCGATCCGGCGCCCCCTCCGCCTCGAAGCAGAGGAACACCCGGTGGCCCGCCACGGCCTCCACCCGCCCCCCCGCGGCGGCCGCGAGGCGGCCGATCTCCTCCACGTCCCGCCGCAAGGACTCCATCGCGGACGCCGGATCTCCGGCCGGACCCGCGTGGCGGTGCAGCTCCACCGCCACCAGCGTCCCCTCGGCGGCCCGCTCCCCCGCCGCCCGGCTCTCCTGCTGCTCCTCCGGGACGGTCAGGGCGAGGTGCCCCATGTAGGCCTCCATGTCCCGCTTCTGTCGCAGGTCGGACAGCAGGTCGTCGAAGGCCGACGCCAGCCGTGCCACCTCGTCCCCCCCGCCGGTCGCGACCTGCTGGTCGTACTCGCCGCGGCGGGCCGCCTCGGCGGCCCGCAACAGCGACCGGACCGGCCGGAGCGCCCGCCGGGCCAGCGGATAGGAGAGGCCCAGGGCGAGCAGGATCGACGCCGCACCGGCCCCCGTGAGCACCCACTGGAGCTCGCGGAAGGTGGCGAGCTGCTCCGCGAGCGAGGTGAGGGTCACCGCTCCCCCGACCACCTCCCCCGCGGCGTCGCGGAAGGGCGTCGCACCCGCGAGCCAGCGCTGGCCGTCCAGCTCGATCATCCACTCCCGGGAGGCCCGGTCCTCCGTGAACACCCGGCCGATCCCGCCGGCAGCCCGTTCGAGCTGAACCGCCAGGGAGTCGAGCGCAGCCGGATCGAGGCTCGAGCCCATCGGCTCGAGGCGGCCGCCCGACGCGCCGAAGTAGGCGACCTCCGCCCGGCTCACCTCGAGAATCCGCTCGGCCAGGGCGTCGTCGATGCGGTCGCCGCAGATCAGGAAGCCGTTGAGGTCCCCACCGCGGCTCGCCGGGACGATCACGGCATCGAACAGGCGCCCCCCGTCCCGGTACACCCCGGAGGCGCCATACTCCACCAGGGCGGCGGCAACGAGCGGCTGATCGGAGAGGTCCTCGCCGACGGCGTCGGGGCGCGCGGTGTGGGCGAGCACCCGCCCCTCCGGGGTGAGCACCATGGCCAGGTCGAAGCCCAGATCCTGCTGATTCTGGGCGAGCAGATCCAGAATCGATGCGGTGTCCTCGCTCTGGGCGGCCTCGGCGATGTAGGCGGAGAGGTACGGGTCGAGGGAGAACAGGTCCGAGATCAGCCACAGCCTCTGGTACCGCTCGTCCCGGACCGACCGCTGGAGGGTCGAGGTGCGCTCCAGCTCGGCGGCCGCGTCGTCTTCGGCGATCCGCAGCCCGAGCCACGCGGTGACGGCGACGGCCAGGGCGACCGCCAGGAGGATGAGCAGGCCGGTGATCAGGAAGATCCGCGCCGCCAGCGAGAGGCGCGATCCCCCGCGGCGCTCGCGGGCGCGCGTCCGGGCCGCGGTCCCGGCTCCGGCTCCGATCCGATCAGTGGCCATCGTAGCGGTTGCGGCCGAACCGGCGGTACGAGCGGCCGAACTTGTTGCGGTGGGGTGGGATCTTCGGCTTGGTCAGCTCGAGGCGGACCGCGACCGTCCCCGCGGGGATCCGGATGCGCCGCGTCCAGGGCTCCGCCTGCTCGTGCCAGACGGTCAGCTCCCCCTCGCCCGCGGGCAGCCCGGTGAGCCGGAACCGCCCCTGGGCGTCGGGCCGCGCGGAGTGCCGGGTGTCCAGGACGAGCACGTACCCCACCATCTCGTGGTGGACGTTGCAGAAGACGCGCACCACCCCGGGGCGGTCGAAGGTGACCGATTCGCTGTCGCCCCCGCCGTACAGGCCGAGGTCGAAGCGGTAGGGATCCGACACCGAGAAGACGTTGTGGAGGATCGGGTCCCGGTTCGGGAAGGCGACGGTGCTGCCCCTGGGCACGGTCAGCACCCGCGGCTCGAACTCCTTCCCCCGGGTGGCCATCTCCGCCGTCTCCTCCAGCGGCTCCACCGGCCCCGTGGGGCGATCCGGCACGTAGTAGACCACCGCACCGCTCGCCCGCCCCGGGAGCACCCGCGTCCCCGAGGTGACCTCCACCCGCCCGGCGAGCTCCGCGGCGCCGGCCGCGGCCGGCGCGAGAGTGCAGACCGCGAGCGCCAGGGCCGGGGTCAGGGTCAGAGCCAGGGCCAGGATCGGGGCCGGTGTCCGTCGGCACCGCGCGACGACTCTCGGGGCTCCCGGATGCCGTGTCACGCTCACCGTCCCCCGTTCAGCGCGCCCACCGCAGGGTCACCAGCATCTCGTCGTTGTCGCCGTCGCCGGCGGCGGTCTCGAAGGTGTTGGCCGCGTACTCGGCGGTCAGGTCGATCCCGGGCAAGATCCCGAGGCGAATCCCCACGTCCACCTTCTCCCAGTCCCAGGCGCCGCTCGGGAACGGCGTCACGTCCGGGTTGGCGAAGTCGTTCTCCAGGGACGAGTAGCGGACCGCCGGCTGGACGTAGGGGAAGAGCTGG
>JASFUJ010000565.1:0-3478 GCA_050050355.1 Acidobacteriota bacterium | reverse complement strand
CGCCCGGCTCGGCCTCCAGGCTCAGTTCCGGTGGCCCGGATTCCCGTCGATCCCGGCCCAGGAGCTGATCCTCTCCGAGCTCGTGCCGCTGGCGCGGGAAGGGCTCGAGGAGCTCGAGATCGACCGGCCGGACGTCGACCGCTACCTGGGGGTGATCCAGGAGCGCGTCGAACGGCTGCGGACGGGCTCCCAGTGGATGATCGACTCGCTCGCCGGGATGGGCGACGAGGGCACCAAGGCCGAGCGCATGGCGGCGCTCACCCTCGGCGCCGTGCGCCGGCAGTCGGAGAACGTGCCGGTGGCGCGCTGGGATTTCGCCGGCCTGCAGGAGGGCGGCGGCTGGCGGCGCCACTACTCGTCGGTGCGGCAGCTCATGACCACCGACCTGTTCACGGTCCACGAGGACGAGCTGGTGGACCTGGTGGCCGCCCTGATGGACTGGGAGCACATCCGGCACGTGCCGGTGGAGGACGATCGCCACCGCCTGGTCGGGCTGGTGACCCATCGGACCCTCCTGCGGCTCATGGCCCAGGGACGGATCGACCGGTCCGAGCCGATCCCGGTGTCCGAGATCATGCACCGGGGCGTGATCACCATCACCCCCGAGACCTCGACTCTCGAGGCGATCACCCTGATGAAGGACCATCGGATCGGCTGTCTGCCGGTGACCGGCGAAGACGGCAAGCTGCTGGGCATCGTCACCGAGCGGGACTTCATGACCATGGCGGGGCAGTTGCTGGAGGAGTCGCTGCGGGAGTGACGGCTGCGGCGGACGGAAGCCGGTTGGGTGGCCTGGTCTCGGCCGGCTGAAGCCGGCCGCTTCGGCGGTGGCCGGCTGGAGCCGGGGCTGCGGCTCGCTCTCGGCCGGCTGAAGCCGGCCGCTTCGATGGACGACGGGACGAGATAGGGGGAGGCGTTGGTGGACGACGGGTTCGGTGGGTGGTTCGGTCGCGCCGTCGCCGGGGTCGCGCTGGCGGGCGCGCTGGTGTCGGCGGGGGCCTTTCCCCTGTCGGCCGCCTCGCCGGCGGCGCCGGCCGGGACCGGCGGAGCGGTGGCCTCGGACGAGCCCCGGGCGACGGCGGCGGGGTTGGAGGTCCTGCGGGCCGGAGGCAACGCGGTGGACGCGGCGGTGGCGACGGCGCTGGCCCTGGCGGTGGTGTTCCCGGAGGCGGGGAACCTGGGCGGAGGCGGGTTCGCGGTGGTGCGGCTGCCGGCTGGATCGGCTGGACCGGCTGGACTGGGGACCGGGCCGATCGTCGCCAGCCTCGACTTCCGGGAGGAGGCGCCGGCGGCGGCCCACCGGACGATGTACCTGGACGAGCAGGGCGAGCCGATCCCGGACGCCTCGCTCCTCGGGCCGCTGGCCGCCGGGGTTCCCGGCTCGCCGGCGGGGCTCCACGCCCTCCACGAGCGCTTCGGCTCCCTCCCGTGGGCCCGGGTGGTGGAGCCCGCCGAGCGGCTGGCCCGGGAGGGCTTCGCGGTGGACGAGAACCTGCACGAGCGCCTGCTCCAGGCACGGGACCTGCTCGCCCGGTTCCCGGAGAGCGCCGGCACCTGGCTGCCGGGGGGCGAGCCGCCGCCGGTGGGCGCCGTGATGAAGCTGCCCGCCCTCGCCGCGACCCTCCGGGCCTATGCCCGGCGGGGTCCGCCGGCGATCACCCGGGGTCCGGTCGCCGAGCGCGTCGAGGAGATCTCGCGCCGGCACGGCGGCATCCTGACCGCCGGGGACCTGGCCACGTACCGGCCGGTCTGGCGCGAGCCGGTCCGCTTCGAGGCCTTCGGCTGGCGGGTGGCCTCCATGGATCTGCCGTCCTCCGGCGGGCCGATCCTGGCCGAGACCTTCCGGGTGCTCGAGCGGTTGGGCTGGGCCGGGGCGCCCCGGTTCGGGGCGGAGCGGGCGCACCTCCTGGCCGAGACCTTCCGGGGCGCCTTCGCCGACCGCTACCGGATGGGCGACCCGTCGGTGACCGGGGTCACGGCGGCGGACGTGACGTCGGACGGCTGGCTCGATCGCCGGGTGGATTCGATCCTGAGCCCCGATGAGAGCGCGGACACGGGACGCCGGGCGCTCGATTCCCGGGAGACCCCGGCCTTCCCCGGGCCGCCGCCGGAGCTCAGCGGGCTCGCCGCCGGGCCGTCCGACACCACCCACGTGTCGGTGGTCGACGGGGCGGGCGGCGCGGTGGCGCTGACCACCACCCTCAACGGCCTGTTCGGCTCCAAGGTCTGGGTGCCGGGGCTGGGCTTCCTGAACAACGAGATGGACGACTTCGCCGCCGCGCCGGGACGGCCGAACCTCTACGGCCTGGTCCAGGGGGAGGCGAACGCCGTGCGGCCGGGCAAGCGGATGCTGTCGTCCATGAGCCCGACCATCGCCTGGCGTCCGCCGGCGGGGGCGACCGGAGGGGACAGGGACGCGGAGGTCCTGGTGGCCGGCGCCCGGGGCGGGTCGAAGATTCCGACGAACACCGCCCAGGTGCTGCTCCACGTGATGGTGGACGGGGACGCGCTGCAACAGGCCGTCGACCGGCCGCGCCTGCACCACCAGTGGCTGCCGGACCGGCTCCAGGCCGAGCCGGACACCTTCGCGCCCGAGACCCGGGGCGTGCTCGAGCGGTGGGGCCATGCGCTGGACGTCACCGAGGCCACGGCCAAGGTCAACGCCGCCCGCGCCCTCCCCGACGGCACCACCGAGGCCGCCTCCGACCCCCGCGGGCCGACCCGGGGCCGGGGGGCGGGGGTGGCGGGAGGGAGCTGCCCGGCACCCGGGGCGGTCCGGGGGCTCCCCTGGACATCCTCCCGGCCGTCTTTCCAATAAAAACCGCCCCGCGCGGCGTCACACACTCACCGCGCGGGGCGAACAGTCCGCTCGGGATCACTTGGGCCCACGCGGCCCCGGGACGATCCGAGCGGGGTGCTCTTTCAGTAGCGGACTCGGACTACTTGCAGCTCTTGCGGCCCGACGGACCGCGGCACTTGTTGGAGCAGCAGTCGGCGTCCACGGTGCACGAGTCACCCTTCTGACCCAGATCGCAGGAGCCACCGCCCCCGCCACCACCACCACCGCCGCCGTACAGGGCGTCGATGCCGTCGGCGTCGTCCTGCTCGATGGTCGCGGGACCGTTGTTGCAGGAGGAGACCGACGGGTACATGGTGGAGCCGTTCACGTTCGAGTGACCGAGGCCCAGACCGTGACCGGTCTCGTGGACCTGGATGCCCTCGATGTAGAACTCGCTCGAGCAGCCGTCCGGCTCGTCCTCGGTGGTGAAGTCGTACCGGGTGTTGGTGACGATGTCGGCGTCGTCGATCCGCCAGGTGCCGTCGTTGCGCTGGCTGTAGTAGCCGGTGAAAGTGGCCGCCAGGCAGCTCCCGGTGCAGACGCGGATCGGATCGTCGAAGCGCAGCATGGGCTGGCCGTCGCCGAGCTGGAAGTTATTGGTGTTGCCGGCCTGGGCGTGGATGATGGTGCCGGAGCCAG
>JASFUJ010000564.1:0-3480 GCA_050050355.1 Acidobacteriota bacterium | reverse complement strand
GAGCGGCCCCGGAAGCTCCTGCTCTCGAAGCGGGAGATCGACAAGCTCTTCGGCCGCTCGATCATCAAGGGTCAGACCATCGTCCCGCTGGCGGTCTACCTCCGGGGAAGCTGGATCAAGGTGGAGATCGCCCTGGCCCAGGGCAAGAAGCTGTACGACAAGCGGCGCGCGGAGAAGAAGAAGATCCAGGAGAAGGAGATGCAGGAGGCGATCAAGCACGCGCGGTACTAGAGGGACCGGTCGATCCGGAGCTGGGCCACCGCCTCCATGTGGCCGCTCTGGGGGAACAGGTCGAGGAGCGTCAGGGACTCCAGGCGGTAGCGCCGGGTCAGGGTGCGCAGGTCCCGGGCCAGGGCCGCCGGGTGGCACGAGACATAGGTGATCCGGCGGGGTTCCCGTTCGAGGAGCGTCTTCAGCACCACCCCCTTCAACCCCACGCGCGGCGGATCCGCCACCACCCGGGCCGCCCCCTCCGGCAGACTCCGGATCCAGGATTCGACGGCCCGGCCCTCCACCTCCACGGTCTCCAGGTGCGCGCCCCGCACGTTGCGCCGCGCGTACCGGGCCGCCAGCCGGTCCCCCTCGACCGCGACCACCGACCGGTACCGCCGCGCCAGGGGGAGGGTGAACAGCCCCACACCGCAGTAAAGGTCGTAGGCGGTCCCCTCCGGATCGCCCTCCCCGCCGACCGCCGCCGCGACCAGATCCCCCAGCAGCCCGCGGTGGCCCTGGAAGAAGCACCGGGCGTCGAAGCGGTAGGTGGCCTCCCCGACCCGGATGGAGATCTCGCCGTGGGGCAGGCCCTCCACCACCGGCGCGGCGCTGATCCGGGCGCCGTCGCCGGCCGCCAGGTCCAGGCGCCGGGGGAGCCTGTCCGCCCCGGCGAGCTTCCGGGGCAGGCCCGGCAGCAGGTCCTCGAGCTCCGGCACCAGGATCGGGCAGGAGTCGACCGGCACCAGGTCGTGGCTTCCCCGCTCGAAGTAGCCGACGCGCGGGCGCCCCGCCGCGTCCGCCGGTCCTTCGCCCCCCGGGCCCGCTCCGGCCGATCCGGGCGACTCCGGAGGGGCCGGCTCCGTGTGGAGCTGGGTGCGCAGCCGGTACCCCCAGGCGTCTCCCGCGACGATCCGCAGGCCGTCCGGGGGCTGGATTTCGTGGAGCGGGATCTTGCCGATCCGGGTGAGCGTCTCCACCACCGCGGCCGCCTTCAGACGAACCTGGAGGTCGTCGTCGAGATGCTGGAGGTCGCACCCGCCGCAGCGGGCGAAGTGGGGGCAGGGCGGGGTGCGACGCCCGGGGCCCGGCTCGAGGATCTCGACGATCTCCGCCCGCCCGTAGTCGGGCCGGCGCTCGGTCAGGCGAACCCGCAGCCGATCCCCCGGCGCGGCGCGGGGCACGAAGAGCGGCACCCCGTCCCACCGCGCGAACCCCTCCCCACCCGCCACCAGCTTCTCGACCGTGACCTCCAGCTCGTCGGCCGTGGCGAGTCGCGCCCCCGGCGGTGTCCGTCCCCGCTTCGCGCTCACGACCGATCCTCCCCGAGCAGGAAGATCCGCGGCGCCAGCTCCGGCAGGCGCGCCTCGACCGCGGCGCGGAGCTCTTCGACCCGGTAGCGCCGGGAGAGGTGGTGGAGGACGATCGCCCGGTTCTCGAACCGGTCGCGGGCCTCGACCAGGTGGTCCAGGTGGATGTGACGGTAGCGCTCCGCGGACTCGCGGCGGCCCTCGCCGAGGAAGGTGCACTCGAGCACCAGGACGCCGGCCCGGAAGACGCGGGGCTCGAGGTCGAAGATCCCGGCCCCGGTGTCACCGCAGAACGAGAGCACGAGCTCCTCGTCCTCCCGCTCGGTTTCCACGCCCCGTTCCCGGAGCGCCGCGATCTCGGTGCCGGAGAGCCCCCGATGGCGCTCCAGCAGGTGGCGCTTGGTGCGGACCAGGTGGTAGCCGAGGCTCGGCACCCCGTGGTCCGTGCCGAACGCCTCCACCGCGAGATCCCGGCTCACGTCCACCCGGTCTCCGGGCTCCAGGCCCGTGAGCTCGTAGTCGTAGTCGCTCCGTTCGAGGCGCGCCGCGGCGGCGATCAGGGACTCCAGCGCCGGCACCGTCGGTGCCGGGCAGAACACCCGGGTGGACCGGCCCTGGTGCCGCGTCCGCTGCGACAGGACGTACGGGACCCCGAGGGCATGGTCCAGGTGACCGTGGGAGAGGAAGAGGTCGGAGGCCCCGGCGACCTGCGGCGCCCCCCGCCCCGCCTCGAAGGCGAGACCGGGGGGGTGGACGCGGAACCAGGTCTCCGTCCCGGCCAGGGAGAAGCCCTGGAGGGTCAGATCACCGAAGGTGAGCTTGGAGGAGGGCACGGTCCTGCAGCCGGGGAACGAGATGCAAGGGAAAGAGCCCCACGGTCGACCGACGGGTGGGGACGAGCCCCACGGTCGACGGACGGGTGGGGACGAGCCCCACGGTCGACGGACGGGTGGGGACGAGCCCCACGGTCGACCGACAGGTGGGGACGAGCCCCACCTCTACACACTGCGCATCGGTCTCTCGTGGGGCTGCCATGGGCTTGCGTGTGGGGCCGGGGCTCGTCCCCGGCCGCGTCAGATCTCCCGGTAGATGAACCGGCGAATCGGGTTCAGGCGCTCCCGGACGCTGTCCCAGTCCCCGTCGATCCGCCACAGGGCGGCGGCCACCGACGACAGCAGGGAATTGCCGTCCTGGGGCGTGAAGCAGAACCCGAAGAGCTCCCGATCGCCGCGCACCGTGAGGGTCGGCTCCACCACCACCACCTGGGAGAGGATCCGCCCGTAGTACCCGTGATCCCGGCCGAAGCTGAAGATGAGGTTCGCCTCCTTCTTGTCGGTCATCGCCACCCGCAGGTTCGAGCGGAAGCGCTCCAGCACCTCGTCGCGCGTCATGTCGCGGTTCAGCACCAGGTGAAACCAGAGGGAGTGCATGTACTGGGTGTTGAGCTTGACCGCGCTGGAGAACAGGTCGAGGTCGACGCCGAGGGTCTGGAACAGGCTGTTGGCGTCGCGGGCGTGGTGGGTCCCGAACTCGTCGTCCTTGTGGGTTCCCACCTGCGGCGCGGGCACGAACTTGCCCACCTGCGTGATGTCGTTCGCCCGCCGCATGCACACGAAGTGGCCCCGCTCCAGGTTGAAGCCGTCGCCCCCTCCGGAGGCCGGGCCGCCGCTCCCGGTCCAGCTCTCGTCGCAGACGGTCTTGAGGATGTTGGTGATCGAGTGGGTGTTGCAGGAGACGATCTGGATGAACCGGTCGTCCTCGTAACCGAGGGCCGTCTCGTTGACGCCCCGGGCGTAGGGCTTGCCGAACCCGAACTCGCTGCCCTGGGCGAGGAACCCCCGGGGGCCCTCGAGCTTCGAGTAGTAGAGCTCCTTGTTCTCGTTGCCCGCCGGGGTGCAGTCGATGACCACGGTGGCGCGCTCCAGCGCCTCCTCGGCGTCATAGCTCACCGTGTGACCGA
>JASFUJ010000563.1:0-3482 GCA_050050355.1 Acidobacteriota bacterium | reverse complement strand
CGTCCGGTCCGCCGTGCCGGCGGTCCCGTGGGCGCGTCGAGGTCCGGCCGCTCCGGCCGACCCGGCCTCTTCGACCACCCCGGCCTCCTCGGCTCCTCCGGCCCCCTCGGCAAGACCGGCCTCGAAGAGAACCGTCCGCCCCCGCCCGGCCGCCTCGAAGCGGAGCTCGTTTCCGCGGAGGGTCGCGCCGGAGACCGGGACCGGCGGCAGGGTCAGGGCGTCGAAGCCCATCGGCGCCGCCGCGAACCCCCGGAGCGTTCCGCCGCCGCGACCGTCGAAGCGGCACTCGACGAGCAAGGGATACCCGAACGCTTCGGTCCGCCCCATCCACCGGCCGGTGAGCGCGGATCGGGGCGCCGGGTCCTCGGGGAGCGGGGCGGCGTGGGTCCGGCCCGCGGGGCCGAGCACGCCGGTCAGCCCGAGCACCAGGCCCACCAGCCGGAGCGTGCGGGGCACGGAATGCCGACGGCGGCGGTCGATCGGGCGGCGGAGGGGAAGTTCGTGGCGCATTGCGGGTCTCCGGGAGGCGTTTGCATTGGACATCGCCTCCATGGACGCGCGATGCGCCGGTTTGTTGCAGCGCACTGCCTCCCCCACCCCCGCGACGCTCTATCCTGCTCCGGTGTAGACAAAAACCCGGGCCTCCGGGGTCAGTCCCGGTAGAAGCAGTCGATCCGCGGGAGGGAAGCGACCTTGACCGACGTCCGACAGCGAACGCCCGACCCCGAGCCGCTGCAGTCCGAGGAGTGGCTCCGGGACGGGCGGCCCGACTGGGTGCGCAGCGCCTACTCGGTGCTGCGCGACCACGAAGAGGCGGAGGACGTGGTGCAGGACACGCTCCTCGCGGTGCTCCGGCGGGGCGAGCGGGTGGAACGGCCGGAGGCGTACATCGCCCGGGCGGTCTACTGGAACGCCCTCAAGCGCCGGGCGCGCCGGCGGGGCCATCTTCCGCTGAAGGCCGTGGCCCGGGGAGGTCTGGAAACGACCGGCCCCCGCTCCGCTGACGAGCCCCTTGATTCCTTCGACCTCGAGCGGGCCGTCGCGGGGCTGCCGGTCGCGCAGCAGACGGTGATCCGCCTGCGCTTCTACCTCGGATTGTCGTTCGCGGAGATCGCCAGGAACCTGTCGATCTCCATCAACACCGCGGCGAGCCGCAGCCGCTACGCGCTGGCCTCTCTGCGCCGCGCGCTGCGGGGAGCCGCCGGGCCCACCGGAAAGGAAGACGAATCATGAGTCACGAGATGCGTTTCACCCGCTGGCTGGCCGGCTTCGGGGTGCTGGGCGGGGTGGCCATCGCCCTGGGCCTCCCCTGGCTCGTCCTCGTCCAAGGGGCCGACCTCGCCGACTGGATCAAGATGACCCTGGTCATCCTCGGGCTGAGCGCGGGCACCCTGACGGCGATCGCCTCGGCGGTGGTGGGAATCACCATCCCGACCACCGTCCGCGGCGTCGGGATTCGCCTCGACCCCGCCTGCTGCGAGCCGGAAGTCGACCCCGCCGGACGGACGGAACGGGCGGACCGGCCCGATCCCGACGAGCCGGACCGCGAGGAGCGCTGACGGCCACCGGGGCGCTCCGGCTCCGGCGGCGCGTTCGGACCGAGGTGCGACGACGGAGGAAACCATCCGCCGCCGTCCGTCACTTCCTTGTGGGACCCAAGGAGGTGGACCATGGACGAACGGACCCTTCTCATCCACGGCTGGAGCGACAGCTCGCGCTCCTTTCGCGGCCTGAAAAAGTTCCTCGCCGAGCACGCGGGGATCGACGCTGACCTCATCTACTACGCCGACTACCAGTCACGGGAGGACAACCTGACCTTCCACGACGTCGCGGACGGGTTGAACGACCGGCTGAAGGAGGCCGGGTTCATCGACCGCGACGGCAACAAGCTGTGCGACCTCAACGTGATCGTGCACTCGACCGGCGGGCTGGTCATCCGCCACTGGCTGTGGCGCTACTACCAGCGGGACGGGAATCGTCTCGACCGGTGCCCGGTCCGACGGCTGGTGATGCTGGCGCCGGCCAACTTCGGCTCGCCGCTCGCCCACCGGGGCAAATCGTTCCTCGGCTCCCTGGTGAAGGGGCGACGGGAGCTGGACGACGACTTCCTGGAGACGGGCCGGGAGATCCTGTCCGGCCTCGAGCTGGGGAGCCCCTACCAGTGGTGGCTGGCCGAGCACGACCTGCTGGTGCCGGAGCCGGCCTACCGCCCGGAGGCGATCCAGACCACCGTCCTGGTGGGCGTGGAGGACTACCCCGGGCTGCGCTCGCTGGTCAACAAGCCGGGCACCGACGGGACGGTGGTGATCGCCGGGACCTCCCTCGACACGATCAAGTTCACCCTCGACCCGACCCGGCCGCCCGCGGACGCCGACGGCCGCCTGCCGTACGACTGGAGCTATACGCAGCGGCCGGTCGAGATCGCGTTCGGCGTGCTCCCGGGCCTCGACCACGGCAGCATCGTGAGCACCTTCCGCAAAGACCGTCCGGAGGACACGCTCCTGGGGCGACTGCTGCTCCAGGCGCTCCGGACGTCCGACACGGCGCCCTTCGAGGAGCTCCGTGACGACCTGCGGACGATCACGCGGGATACCTACGCCGCGGCGGAGGACGAGCCCCGCTTCCAGCAGTTCCTGATCCGCGCCGTCGACGACCAGGGCGAGCCGGTGAGCGACTTCGCGGTGGAGTTCCTGGTGCGCAAGACGAGCAAGTTCGACGAAGGCCGCTGGCTGCGGCCGGTACGCATCTCGCGGCGCGAGGAGCGGCTCAGCCGGGAGGCGGACCGGTTGATCACCCGGGAGTTCCACCGGCATCAGCGCGACGCCAGCCACCGGCGGTTCCTGGTCGACCCGGCGGCGGTGCGCGAGCTCCTGGGCCGGGCGAAGGAAGAGCTGCGCGCCGATGCGGTCATCAGCCTGCGGGTCCACGTGCCGCCGATCGACCGCGGCATCCGCTACCGGACGGAGCGGCTGAGCGAGGTGGCCATCGCCAGCACCAGCGCCGACGACCAGGCGAGCGGCTTCGTGCCGTCGTTCTTCTTCCCGAACACCACCACGCTGCTGGAGATCAGGATCGACCGCGAGAACGACTACGTGGAGGTGAGCGCCTGATACTGTCGGACCGTCCCATGCCGCGAACCGCCGCCCCCGTCGCCCTGCTCGTCCTCGCCCTCGCCGCCCTTGTCAGCGGATCGGCCGCGGAGGCCGCGGCTCCGCACCGGCTCGGTGATCTCAACTCCGGGGTCGGGACGTCCCCCAGCTCGTACCCGAGAGGGTGGATCGAGGCCGGAAACCGGGCGTTCTTCGTCGCCAATCACCGGTTCCTCGGCCCGGAGATGTTCGCCACGGAGGGGACGCCGGAGACCACCCATCTGCTGGCCGATTCGTCCCCCGGGAGCTCCTCCAGGAACCCGGTGCCGTTCGGCGTGTCCGGGGATCGCCTCTTCTGGTGGGCCTGGACGGGGGGTCGCGGGCTCCTCGGCG
>JASFUJ010000562.1:0-3482 GCA_050050355.1 Acidobacteriota bacterium | reverse complement strand
CCGAGGTGGCCCGCCTCGCTCCCTGGGTGGTCGGCCTGGTGGCGGCCGGCGGCCTGGCGGCGGCGCTCTCGACGGCGGCGGGGCTGCTGCTGGTGATCTCGTCGTCGATCGCCCACGACGTCTACGCTCGGCTGATCGACCCGCAGGCGAGCGAGGGCAGGCGGCTGCTGGTCGGCCGCGTGATGATCTTCCTCGCGGTGGTGGTGGCCGGGTTCTTCGGCATCTATCCACCGGGGTTCGTGGCGCAGGTGGTCGCCTTCGCCTTCGGCTTCGCGGCGGCGAGCTTCTTCCCGGTGATCCTGCTCGGCATCTTCGACGGCCGGACCAACCGGGCCGGCGCCGTCTCGGGCATGGTCGCCGGCCTCGGCTTCACCGCCTTCTACATCATCGGCAACAAGTACGCCGGCATGCCCGCCTTCCTGTGGGGCATCAGCGCCGAGGGGGTCGGAACCGTCGGCATGGTCGTCAACCTGATCGTGACCTTCGGGGTCTCGCGGATGACCGCGCCGCCGCCGCTCCACATCCGCCGGATGGTCGAGGAGGTGCGGGTGCCCCGGGGAGGGACCACCGCGGAAGAGGCCGCGCCCGACTGACCCCGGCGGCCCCGGTTCGTCTGCACCGGAGCCGGGCACAACCCCTTCGGACCTCGCATGGAACCGGACGCCTTCCTCCGCTCTCACCCGCCGTGGGACCGCCTCTCCGAGAGCGGCCTGCAGCGGGCCCTCGGCCGCCTGGAGATCGTCTACGCCGCCCGGGGGGACGCGATCCTCCGCCGCACCGACCCGGAGAACCGGTTCCTGTTCGTCCTGCGCAAGGGAACGGTCCGGCTCGAGCGGGAGGGCTCGCCGATCCAGCACCTCGAGGAGGGCGAGACCTTCGGATACCCGTCCCTGCTGGCCGCCGGCAGCCCCTCGACCGACGCGGTGGCCGACGAGGACTGCCTGCTCTACCGCATCCCCGGCCGGGTCTTTCGGGACCTGCTGGGCGAGAAGCCGTTCGCCGACCACTTCCTGACCGGCCTGGCCGAGCGACTGCGCCAGGCCGCCCGAGTCGACGCTCCGCGCGCCGGGGGCTTCGGCGGCTTCGCCGGCGACCTCTCCACCCCGGCCGCCGAGCTGATCACCCGCCCTCCCGTCTTCTGCGACCGCGAGGCCACCGTCGCCCGGGCCGCCCGGGTCATGAACGACCACCGCGTGAGCTCCGTCCTGGTCCCGGGCCGGCCGCCGGACGAGCCCCACGGCATCCTCACGGACCGCGACCTGCGGAGCCGCATCCTGGCCGCGGGCCGGCCGGCGGACACCCCCGTCCTCGAGGTCGCCAGCCGGCCGCTGGTCACCATCGCCGCCCACGCCCCCGCCTTCGACGCCCTGGTCACCATGCTCGAGCGCCGCATCCACCACCTGGCGGTGGTCGACGCGCGCCGCCCCGCCTCCGACGTCCTCGGGGTCCTGACCGACACCGACCTGCTGCGCCACCATCTCCACAGCCCGCTCTACGTCCTCGGCCGGATCGAGAAGCTGGAGAGCCCCGGAGAGCTCCCGGACTACGCCGGACAGGTCGCCTCCATGGTCGAGGTCCTGTTCCGCGGCAACCTGGACGCGGTGGAGATCGGGCGGATCGTCTCCACCGTCCACGACGCCGCCACCGTGCGGCTGATCCACCTGGCCGAGCATGCGCTGCGCCGGGAGGCCGCCTGGGGTGCCCCGCCCTGCTCCTGGGCCTGGATCGTCCACGGCTCCGAGGGCCGCCGCGAGCAGGCCCTGCTCACCGACCAGGACCACGCCATCGTCTACCGGGACGACACGGAGGAGGCGGCGCGCTACTTCGCCGAGCTCGGCCGCCGGGTCACCGGAGGGCTCCGGGAGCTCGGCCTGCCCCCCTGTCCCGGCGGCTTCATGGCCGACCGCTGGCACGAGCCGCTGGCCGCGTGGCGGGCCCTCTTCCGGAGCTGGATCGAGACGCCCGATCCCCAGGCCCTGATCGACGCCGCCAACTTCTTCGATCACCGCTCCGTCTGGGGTGAGCTGGACCTGGCGCCGCTCGGCGAGATCCTCCGCGGCGCCGCCGGCCGGCACCGGTTCCTGGCGCACATGGCCGGCAACGCCCTCGGCTTCAAGCCGCCGCTCGGCCTCCTGCGCCGGATCCGCAAGGCGGCCGAGGGCGTCGACCTCAAGCGGGGAGGCATCCTGCCCATCGTCGGCATCGCCCGCCTGGCCGCCCTGGAGGCCGGGAGCCCGGCCCGCACGACCATCGACCGCCTCGAAGCCGGCCGGGAGGCCGGAACCCTGAGCCCCGAGGGCGCCGAGAACCTGGCCGAGGCCTTCCGGTTCCTGCTGCGGCTCCGCCTGGAGCACCAGCTCCTCGCGAGACGGCGGGGCCGCCCGATCGACAACCGGGTCCGGCTGGACGAGACGTCGCCGCTCGAGCGCCGCCACCTGAAGGACGTCTTCGCCGCCATCCGGGAGGTCCAGCGGAGCATCGGTCAACGCTGGGGAGTGGACCTGCTGGGGTGAGCGCGCTCCGCCGGCTGCTGCGCCTCGCGAAACCCTCCCCCGGGTGGGACGAGCCGGTCTACTGGGCCCTCGACCTCGAGACCTCGGGGTTGAGCCCGCGGAAGGACCGGATCCTCTCGGTGGGGATGGTGCCGGTGCGGGCCGGGGCGATCGCGTGGGGCGAGCGGCGCTACAGCCTGGTCCACCCCGGGTCGCCCCCCGGATCCCGGGCGGACCTGACCCGGGAGGCGATCGCGGTCCACCACATCCTGCCGGAGGAGCTCGAGAAGGCTCCGCCGGCGGCCCGGGTGCTGGACGAGGTGGTCGATCGGCTGAGCGCCCCGGAGACGGTGCTGCTGGCCCACCACGCCCCCCTGGACGTCGCCTTCCTGCGGCGCGCCGTCCGAAGGTCCGGCCGGTCGTGGCCCCGGCCTCCGGTGGTGGACACCCGGGTGCTCCTGGCCAGGCTCGACCACCGGCGCCGGCGGCTGGAGCCCTACCCGCACCCGCTTCCCCGGACGCTGACAGAGGCCCGCGAAGCCCTGGGCCTGCCGGCCCACGAGGCCCACCACGCCCTCTCGGACGCCCTGGCGACGGCGGAGCTCTTCCTGGCGCTCCGCCGCCGCCTGGACGCGAAAACGCTCCGGCAGTTGCTGTGAGGCCGGGCGGGTAGAATCCATGCCCATGCTCGGGATCGACCGCCGGATCGCCCGCCGGATCGCCCCCCGAATCGGACGCCCCGCCGGACGGTGGACGGCGCCCGCGCTCCTCGGGCTGCTCGCGTCCGTCCTCGTCGCCTGCGGCGGGAGCGGAGCGGACGAACCCGCCGCGCGGCCCCTGTTCACCGACCCGTTCGCGGTGGAGGTCCTGGTGGAGCGCGACGCCCTGGACGGACCCCGGTCGGAGCGGCCGAACCGGTTCTTCGACGGCTGGGCTCCGGTCACGGTCCGGGGCCGGGACGGCTTCCGGGCCTCGGCGGCGGGGGCGAGC
>JASFUJ010000561.1:0-3488 GCA_050050355.1 Acidobacteriota bacterium | reverse complement strand
ACCCGGGCCGAAGAACGGCGTCAGCAGGCCGTTGTCCGGGGCCACGAAGAGCTGCTCCGCCGACCGCACCGCGAGGATCCGCCGGGCGCTGCCGACACCCGGGTCCACCACCGCCAGGTGGACGGTCTCGGCGGGGAAGGTGGGCGCCGCGGCGGCCAGCAGGTCGGCCGCCGCGGCCACGTCGCCGGCGGCCAGCTCGTGGGAGAGATCGACGAGCTCCACCCGCCGGTCCGCCGCCGGGGGCGCACCGGAGGCGGCCAGGCGCAGCACGGTGCCCTTGACGGCGCCGACGTAGTAGTCGGTCGTCCCGAAGTCGGTGAGCAGGGTGAGGACGCGCACGGCGGGGAGACGTTACCATCGGTACGATCGGGCCGTGGATTCCGGGGGCGGCGAGGTTGCCGCCCGCGGACCGGCGGCCATCGCGGGAATCCGGACGGTTCTTGGAGGTCTCGAGCATGAATGGGAAGCCTTCGTATCTTCGGTCGGCGCTGTTCGTCGACTTCGACAACATCTACCTGGGCCTCGGCCAGGGCGGCGGGGGCGGGGAGGACGAGTTCGCCCGCAACCCGGCGCGCTGGCTCCGCTGGCTCGAGGAGAGCCTGGAGTCGGCGCTCCCGGTCGGGTCGGCGCCCTCGGTCGGGGAGGCGGCGCCGGCGCCGCTGCGCCGCCGGATCCTGGTGCGGCGGTGCTACCTCAACCCCCAGAGCTTCCACCGTTCCCGGCCGTTCTTCATCCGCGCCGGGTTCGAGGTGGTGGACACCCCGGCGCTCACCGCCCAGGGCAAGACCAGCGCCGACGTGCAGATGGCGCTCGACATGGTCGACACCCTGAACCACACCACCCGGTTCGACGAGTTCGTCCTGTTCTCCGGCGACGCGGACTTCACCCCGGTGCTCCGGCGCCTGCGCGAGCACGACCGCCGCACCGTGGTGCTGGCCACCGGTCCGACCGCGGCGGCCTACCGCAGCGTCTGCGACCTGGTGATCGACGAGGAGCGCTTCGTGGAGGAGGCCCTCGGGATCACCGGCGAGGAGACGGCGGCGCGCCCGCTGCCCGCGGGGGAGGAGTCGGCCTCGCCGGAGCTGTTGCGCAGGATCGGCGCCCGGGTGCGCGAGCTCGCCGCCATGACCGGCGGGGTCCAGCCGGTCCACCTGCCGGGGATCTACAAGGAGTTCCGGGAGTTCGCCGAGGGCGAGAACTGGCTCGGCTACTACTCCCTGCGGGCCATGACCGAGGCGGTGGTGGAACACACCGAGGGCCTGACTCTGGTGGGCGAGGACCCCTGGTGGGTCGGGCTGGAGGAGGAGGGGGAGGAGGCCGAGGCCGCCGCCGTGATCGAGGGGCCGAGGGCGGCCCCGTCGGAGGTGGGGATCGGCGGCGACGAGCGCCTGAAGCTCGAGCGGTTCGTCCTCGACACCGTGGCGAGGGCGGACCGGCCCCTCAGTCTGGCCACCATGGCTCACCTCCTGATCGAGGAGTTCGGAGACGACCTGCGCGCCTTCAACTGGCGCGGGGCGGGCTCGTTCAAGGGGTTCCTGGAGCGCCTCGACCTGGATCCGATCCGCATCTCCGAGGCCGACACCGGGTACATCTTCGACCCCGAGCGCCACGACGACCCGGCGGAGCACGAGGCCCGCGACCAGTTCGCGGACGAGCGCCCCGAGCTCGCCCGCTTCGCGGAGTCGGTGCACGAGCTCACCGACACCCCCTACCTGTCGCCCGAGCGCTACGCCGTCGTCCTCGACGAGATGGCCAAGGAGATCGGGGACAGCGGGTTCCACATGACCCGCACGTCGAAGGCGGTGCGGGACCGGTGCTACGGCAAGGGGATCATGGTGCCGCGGGCGGCGATCTCCTTCCTGCTCAAGGGGCTCAGCTACTCCGGCTACCCGCTCCACGAGGGCGGCCCCCACACGGTGTGGGACCTGGGCGAGGCCGTGGCGGAGAACACCGTCACCCTGTGCCGGCGGGCCCAGATGGAGCCGACCGCGGAGCAGGAGGACTGGATCCGGGAGTGGATCCTGGGGGGGCTTCCCGAGCCCGACTCCGAGCCCGACTCCGCCGGCGGGGAGCGGGAGGGTTGAGCGCGCCCCGCCGTCTGCTCCTCTACACCAAGCCGGCGGTCCCGGGCCGGGTCAAGACCCGGCTGACCACCGTCCTCACCGCCGAGCAGGCGGCCGACGTCCACCGCGCCTTCGTCGGCGACGTGGTGGAGCGCCTCGGCCGCGGGGAGTTCGACCTGCGGATCGCCTGGGCGCTCCGGGCGGACGAGGAGATCCCGGGGGCCGATCTGCTGCCCCGGCCGGTCCCCGGCTTCCGCCAGGAGGGGCGGGACCTGGGGGAGCGCCTGTTCCGGGGCCTGCGGACGGCGGCCCGGCTCGACGGCGGCGCCCGGGCGGTGGCGGCCTTCGGCAGCGACCACCCGATGGTGCGGCTGGAGACCCTCCACGAGGCGTTCGGCCGGGTCGAGGCCGGCGCCGACGCGGTCCTCGGGCCGAGCCTCGACGGCGGCTACCACCTGATCGTGCTGGCGGCCGGGGCGGTGCGTCCGGAGCTGTTCGAGGGGATCGACTGGAGCACCGGCCGGGTGCTCGCCCAGACCCGGGAGCGGATCGGGACCGCCGGCCTGCGCCTGGAGACGGTGGCGGAGGCCCTGGACGTGGACACGCCGGAGGACCTGGACCGGCTGGCGGAGGAGCTGGCGGCGGCCGAGCCCGGCTTCTGCCCGCGGACCCGGCGGGTGCTGGATGCGCTCGGCCGGTGGCACTGAGCGAGCCCCGGTCGGATCCCGATCGGATAGGGTGCAGTCGGAGGAGCATCGAGCGACCAGGAGGCCCCCATGAGGATTCTCACCGCCGAACAGATGGCCCGGGTCGACCGCGCCGCGGTCGACGAGCTCGGGGTCCCGAGCATGGTGCTGATGGAGAACGCCGCCCTCGGCCTGGCCGAGGCGGTCGCCCGGTCGTTCCCGGAGGCGGCGACCGTGGCGATCTACTGCGGTCCCGGCAACAACGGCGGCGACGGCCTGGCGCTGGCCCGCCACCTGGCGGTGCGCGGCTACCGGGTGTGCTGCGTCCTGGTCTTCGCCGGCAAGGAGACGCGCGGCGACGCGGCGACCCAGCTCGAGATCTGCCGGCGCATGGGCGAGGCGCTGGTGCCGCTCCGCGAGGTCGGCCCGGACGAGCCCCTGGACGAGGCCTTCGCCGCCGCCCGTGGAGCCGACCTGGTGGTCGACGCCCTGTTCGGCACCGGCCTCGGCCGGCCGCTCGAGGGGCGGTTCGCCGAGCTGGTGGAAGGGCTGAACGCGATCCCGGTGCCGAAGCTGGCGGTCGACCTGCCGAGCGGCCTCAACGGCAGCCGCCCCGAGGTCTTCGGCCCCCACCTGGTGGCCGACGTGACCGTGACCTTCGGCGCCCCGAAGCCGGCCCAGGTGCTCAGCCCCACCGCCGAGGCCATGGGGGACCTGGTGGTGGCCGACCTGGGGGTGC
>JASFUJ010000560.1:0-3492 GCA_050050355.1 Acidobacteriota bacterium | reverse complement strand
TCGAGCTCCCGCCGGAGTGGGAGCGCGCCGTGACCTCCCTCGACGCCGTCCCCGGGCGGGGTGGTCCGGGCCCCGTCTACTCCGCCCCCGACTACGACACGCTGGTCGACTCGCCGATCTACGCCGGCAGCGGCACCCTCTACGACTTCGAGGTGGACGGCGTGCCCCACCGGGTGCTCTCCCACGGTGAGGGCGGCCCCTGGGAAGGGGAGAAGGCGGTCTCCGACGTGGCCAGGATCGTCCGCACCCAGCGGGCGTTCTGGGGCGAGCTGCCGTACCGGGAGTACGTCTTCCTGAACCTGATCGTCGAGGCCCGGGGCGGCCTCGAGCACGCCGAGTCGTCGGTGCTGATGACCAGCCGCTGGAAGATGGGGACCCGCAAGGGCTATCTGGAGTGGCTGGGCCTGGTCTCCCACGAGCTGTTCCACGCCTGGAACGTCAAGCGCCTGCTACCGGCCGAGCTCACCGCGATCGACTACGAGCGGGAGGTCTACACCCGCAACCTCTGGGTGGCGGAAGGGATCACCTCCTACTACGACGACCTGCTGGTCCACCGGGCCGGGCTGTCGACGGTGGACGAGGTGCTGGAGGCGGTCTCGCACCACATCGAACGGATCCAGACCACGCCGGGGCGCAAGGTGCAGCCGGTGGAGCTGGCCTCCTTCGACGCGTGGATCAAGCACTACCGGCGGGACGAGAACACGGTCAACACCGCCATCAGCTACTACGCCAAGGGAGCGGTGGTGGCCTTCCTGCTCGACGCCGCCATCCGCCGATACACGGGGGGCGCCCGGACCCTGGACGACGCCGTGCGCCTGGCCTGGCGGGAGCTCGGCCCCGGCTCCGGCGGCGACCGCCCCGGCGCGGCCGGCTTCACCGGCGCGCAGATCCGGGAGGTTCTCGAACGGACCGCCGGACGCTCCCTGGAAGCGTTCCTGAACCAGGCCCTCGAATCGACCGCGGAGCTGGACTACTCCGGCGCCCTGGAGTGGTTCGGGCTCCGGTTCGCCGAGCCGGAAGTGGACCCGGAGGAGCGGGGCGAGGAGCCCGCCGGATGGCTCGGCATCGAGACGGAGGTGGTGGACGGCCGGCTCCTGGTCCGTCGGGTGCTGCGGGGTACCCCCGCGTACGAGGCGGGGCTCAACGTGGACGACGAGATCCTGGCCGTCGGCGGCTTCCGCGTTCCCCCCGATGCCTTCGACGAGCGGCTGAAGAGCTTCCGCCCGGATCAGCCGTCCACCCTCCTCGTGGCCCGCCGCGAGCGGCTCGTGGAGCTGCCGGTCATCTTCGGCCGGAAGCCGGAGGAGACCTGGAAGCTGGAGGTCGATCCTGACGCGACGGAGGAGCAGCGCGCCCACCTGGACGCCTGGTTGCGGGGCGGGCCCGTCCCCGGTCGCCAGCCTCCTGCGAGGTAAGATCGCCTCCGTCATGCCACGGCGCATCCTCTTCGCGGCCACCTGCGCCGCGGTCGCGGCGCTGAGCCTCCAGGCCGGCGGCGGGCTCGCCGCTCCGGCGGCGGCCCTGAGCACGGAGTGGCGGGAGAACCCGCAGTCGCGGGTCCGCCTGATCACCCCCTACCGCGTGGCCCCGGACACGGGCGAGATCTGGCTCGGGCTCCATTTCACCCTCGCTCCGGGCTGGCACGTCTACTGGAAAAACAGCGGCGACGCGGGCTTCCCGCCGGTGCTGGAAACCTCCGGGGCGCCGGACCTGGAGGACGCCGAGATCCTCTACCCGGCGCCCGAGCGCTACGAGCTCCCCGGTGACCTGGTGGCCTACGGCTACGACGCCGAGGTGGTCTACCCGGTCCGGGCGCGGCTCACCGAACCTCCCGGCGGCGCCCCCCGGGAGAGCGTCGATCTCGCCATCGACCTGGACTACCTGGTCTGCGAGGTCGACTGCGTGCCCTACCGCTACACCTTCCGGCTCGAGCAGCCGATCGGACCCGAGACCGCGCCCGACCCGCGGACCGCCCCGCTCCTGGAACGCTGGCGCGAGCGCCTGCCGAAGCCGGTCAACGGCGTCCCGGGCGCGAGCACCGAGGGGGTGATCGACGCGTCGGAGCCGGGCCGTCCCGTGCTGTGGGTGACGGTCGAGGGGGTCCGTCCGGCGCCGGGCGAGAGGCCCCGGATCTTCCTGGAGCACCACGAGCTGTTCGGCATCCCGTTCGAGCCCGGCGGGCCGCGGGTCGAGGAGTCCGCCGGCGGGCTCCGGTTCCGGGTGCCGCTCGAGCGCCGCAAGCGGCTGGACCGCCCGCCCGAGACCACCACCTTCGCCTGGACGGTGACCGGTCTCGACGGACCGGTCGCGCTGGAGGCCCGGCGAGCGGTCCCGATCCGGACGGCGGCCCGGACCGCGGCGGCACCGGGCGCCGGGGCGAGCGGACCCCCGATCCCGGATTCGACCCCGGACTCGACGCCGCTCTCGGGCCTGGCCGGAACCTGGGTCCTGGCCCTCGCCGGCGGGATGCTGCTCGACCTGACCCCCGGCTGCCTCGCCCTGTTCCTCGCCTTCCTGCTCGGCTTCCGGGCGGTGGCCGAGCACCGCAAGGCCCTCCCCCTCGGCCTCACCGCCTGCGCCGGAGCGGTGGCGGGCTCCACGCTGCTGGCCTCGTTCTCCATCGCGCTCGACCTGGGAGGGACCGGGGGCAGCCACCTGCGCGAGCCGACGACCGTCGCCGCCCTGGCCCTGCTCTGCCTCGCCCAGACCCTCTGGCTCTGGGGTCTGGTGGGGGAGGCCGGTGAGCGCCTGTCGCCGCGGCGTCTGGGCACGGGACCGGCGGCGGCCGCCGGAGCGCTGGCGCCGCTGCTCGCGCTGCCCTGGCCCCTGGGACCCCTGAGCCCCCTGGGACCGATCCCCGGCGCGATCGACCGGGCCGGCGCGGCGGGTCCGGTCGCCCTGGTGGTGGCCGGCGCCGCGGCGGGCCTGGGGATCGGGCTCCCCTGGCTCGTCGGCGCGCTGATGGTCGACCGGGTGGCCGACCGCCGGCCGGAGACCGACTCCGATCGGGGCTCCGACCCGGACCGGGGTCGGCCGCCGGCGGAGCGGACCCGCCAGGGCCTCGGCTTCCTCGCGCTCCTCTCCGTGGCCTGGCTCCTCTACCTGCTCTCCGGCGACCTGCGCACCGAATACCTGGCGTTCGTCGAGCTCTCCCTGCTGACGGTCGCCCTGATGGCCTGGCTGGTGCGTCACAGCCGGCGACCGATGGTCCAGACCGTCTTCACGATCCTCCTGCTGGCGGCCGCCGTGGCCACCGTCTGGCTCGCCGACCGGGGCCGCCTGCGCGTCCCCCTTCGGGACGGGTCGTGGGATAATCCGCGCGCACGAATGACCGAGGAGGTTCTCCCATGGCACGATCCGCACGACGTCGACACGCCCTCCACTCGCTCGCGACCGCCCTCGCGGTCCTGACCTTCGCCGTCACCCTGGCCTGCGACGCGTCGGCCTCCGCCACCGTCGGCGACCCGGCGCCCGGCTTCACGCTCACCGACC
>JASFUJ010000559.1:0-3499 GCA_050050355.1 Acidobacteriota bacterium | reverse complement strand
GGCGCCCTGGTCGCCCTCGACATGGCGGCCTGCCGCATCGCGCTCGGCAAGACCCGGGAGGCGAGCGAGCTGGCGTCGGCCATGGCCCACAACCTGCGGGAGTGGGGCGCCCACGCCCAGGCGCGCAACGCCTGCGCCCTGCTGGGCCACGCGTGCGAGGTGGAGCGCGCCTCGACCGAGCTGGTCCGCGAGGTGGCCCTCTACCTGCGGCGTTCCTGGCAGAACCCGCACCTCCCCCTCTCGGGCCGGCTGGCGCGCGAGCTCGGCCCCGAGCTCGGCCCCGAGCTCGGCCAGACACGGCGCGACTGACACCGGTTCCCCGGCGGTCCGGCTCTCCGGCTCCCGACACCCCCGGCGTCAACCGGTTTCTTGACGGTCCGACCTGCGTCCGGTACGTTCGCACCCGCTTCGTTCAAGGCAAACCCATCGTGAGGTGGTGACGCAAAGCCGTGGACCTCCCGCCTCCCCACCTCGGGGACGGGTCCGGAGGTGGCCTGGCCGCCGAAGCTCGGTCCGCCCTCACCATTCCATTGTTCTTGTGCAAGGAGCGTATTTGACATGATCCGGACAAACCTCACCCTGCGGGGCGCCCTGGCGGCCGCCCTGCTGCTCGCCGTCCTCCTCGTCCTCCCGGGCGCCGCGGCCGCCCAGAGCGACTACGTCCTGACGGCCCCCCACTGGGGAGCCCGGCAGACCGCCGCCGTGGAGGCCGCCGGCGGAACCGTGCTCTACGGTCACCCGGGCACCGGGATCGGCCTCGTCACCTCCGCCGCCCCCGACTTCCTCGAGCGGGTCCTGGACGGCAACGCATTCCAGGCCGGCGCGCCGGACGTCCAGGTCCAGTGGCAGCCCGAGCTGCCGACGGAGCAGGCGATCACCCCGGGAGACGAGCCCTTCTTCCCGCTCCAGTGGAACGTGCAGTCCATGGAGGCCCCGGCCGCCTGGGCCGCCGGCTGCACCGGCGCTGGCGTCCGGGTCGCGATCCTCGACGGCGGCATCCATGACCAGCACGTCGACCTCGACGACAATCTGGACACCTCCTGCTCGGTGTCGTTCGTACCCGGCGAGCCGTTCAACAGCGACACCGGCACCTTCTGGCACGGCACCCACGTCGCCGGCATCGTCGGCGCCGAGGACAACGGCGCCGGCACCATCGGCGTCGCCCCGGAGGCCACCCTCCTCGGCGTCAAGGTCCTCCACGGCGGCACCGGCACCTTCGGCTGGCTCATCGGCGGCATCCTGTACGCCTCCGATCCGGCCAGCTTCGGCTTCGGCGACTGCGACCAGGCCGACATCATCAACATGAGCCTCGGCGCCGCCTTCTTCAAGAGCGCCACCGGCGGCGGCCAGCTCGTCGGCGCCCTGGCCCAGGCGGTCAACTTCGCCGCCAGCCAGGGTGTGCTGGTGGTCTCGGCGGCCGGCAACAACGGGCTCGACTTCGGCCAGTACTTCGACCTGACGTTCGTGCCGGCCGAGTCCGGCTCGGGCCTGGCGATCTCCGCCACCGGCCCGGTGGACTTCGCCAACGGCGGCACCAACTTCCGCCGACCGGCCTCCTACTCCAACTACGGCGAGGGCACGGTGACCGTGGCCGCCCCGGGCGGGGACTTCACCCTGGCCCCGGTCGGGCTCTGGTTCTACGACATGGTGCTCAGCACCTGCCGCGGCGGCGCCACCTCGACCGACAGCTACTGCTTCGCCGCCGGCACCAGCATGGCCTCTCCGGCCGCGGCCGGCGTCGCCGCGCTGATCAAGGGCGCCAACCCGGGGATCTCCCTGGGCGCCCTCAAGACCAGCCTGCAGCAGAGCGCGGACGACGAAGGGCCGCTCGGCAACGACGAGTTCTACGGCCACGGCTTCGTCAACGCGTACCGCGCCTGCACCGAGTAGGCACCCCACGCACGCACCCGGCGACCGGTGGAGGCCGGTCGCCGGGCCTCCCTCCCCCGACGGGTGTGGCATCCCGCCGCGCCACGCCCTATAATCCTCCAGAGCCTAGCTTCGTCCAGGGCAAACCCGCCGTGAGACGGGGGCGCAAAGCCGAGGGCCTTCGAGCGGAAGCTGCGGACCGTTCCGACCGGAGGTGGCCGGGCTGCCGAAGCGTCGTTCCACCAACCCAGATGGAGGTTCGACCCATGACGATCCCTCTCCGCCTGCGCACCGTCCTCACACTGATCACAGTCCTCGCGGTGCTGGCGCCCGTCGCCGCCTCGGCGGACAATTTCCTGATCCAGCTCAACGGCCAGATCCCCGGGGATCTCGACGCCCGCGTGGAAGCCGCCGGCGGCACGCTCCTGAGAGTGCACCCGGAGATCGGCTACGCCTACGCGTCGTCCGCCAGCCCGGACTTCGCCGCCCTGCTCGCCGCCGACCGGACCGTGAAGGCGGTGGACCGGGACCTCGTGCTCCAGTGGACCCCGGAGCCGACCGAGATGACCGGAGCCGCCGCTCCGACCCCCGCCGGGCCGGTGCCCGATCCCACCACCGCGCCCCTCTACCCGTGCCAGTGGAACATGCACAACATCGACGCCCCCGGCGCCTGGGCGCTCGGTGAGTTCGGGGACCCGGACGTCAAGGTGGCGGTGCTCGACAGCGGGATCGACCCGACCCACTCCGACACCGTGGGCAAGATCGACCTGGGCGCGAGCGCCAGCTTCCTCAGCCCGGGCTCCTCGCTCTGCAACTCGGCCCTCGGCCTGCCGGACGAGGAGACCTATCTCGACTTCCGCTTCCACGGCACCTTCGTGGCGACCCAGATCGTCTCCAACGCCGCGGGCATCGCGGCGGTGGCTCCGGACTCGACCGTGGTGGCGGTCAAGGTGCTCAACTGCCTCGGCAGCGGGAGCTTCGGCGACATCATCGCCGGCATCCTCTACGCTGCCGGCCTACCGGACGTCTCGGTCATCAACATGAGCCTCGGCGTGCCCGGTGGGATCCCGAAGAACCTCGCGGGCGCCGGTCCGCTCCTCGCCGCCATGAACCAGACCATCAACTACGCCGAGCGCCAGGGCAAGCTGGTGGTGTCCGCCTCCGGCAACGAAGGCCTGGACATGGACCACAGCGGCAACGCGGTCTTCCTGCCGGCCGAGGCCGGGAGCGGCATCGCGGCCTACGCCACCGCCTGGGACGACGCCCTGGCCACCTACTCCAACTACGGCGTCTCCGGCACCTGGGTGGGCGCGCCGGGCGGTGACGGCCCGGATCCGACCCCGCCGCTGCCCGGCTGCGCGGTGACCCCCGGCAGCCAGGGCCTGGTGCTGGGCGCCTGCTCCCAGTTCAGCGTCTTCTTCGGCTGCGGTCCGAACGACTACCTGGTGGGCGCCGGCACCAGCTTCGCCTCGCCGATCGTGGCCGGCGTGGCCGCCCTGATCGACGGCCAGGCCGGCGGCGCCCTCAACGGTCACCAGCTCGCCACCGAGCTCGCCAACTCCGCCGACGACCTGGGCAAGCCGGGCGTCGACATCTTCTACAGCCACGGCCGGGTCAACGCCCGCAAGGC
>JASFUJ010000558.1:0-3501 GCA_050050355.1 Acidobacteriota bacterium | reverse complement strand
ACGGAAACGAGCTGTGGCTGGACCGGCTGCCGGAGGCGGGAGACGCCCCGGCGCTGGCGGAGACGGCCGGGGACGAAGGCACCCCGTCCGACCGCGGCGGCCCGATCCCCGGGGGCAAGTCGTGACGCGGGCCTTCGACCTTCGCCTTGGGGTTCGCCGGGCGCGATTCGGGGCGTCCCCTCCCGGCGACCGGCTCTCGCTTCCTTGGGGGATGGACCGGGTGCTCGCGCCTCGGTTCCGGCTCGCGTCGCAAGGTCCGATGTGCGGTCACCGCTCGCTGCGCGCGCTCGCCTCCAACGCCGCCGGGAGGGGACGCCCCGAATCGCTCCACGTGCCACCGTTCGTTGCCGTACCCCCCAGGCGACCGACCCTCTTGATGAAGCGGCCGGCCTCTGCGCCGGCCGAGCCGGGGCCGAAGGCCCCCACCCCAAGGGCCCGCGTGCAGGAGGCACGGGGAGGGAGGGCGCGTTCCTCGATGCCCTCCACCGGGGCCTCCCGCTCCGCTCCACAGGCCACCGTCCGTCGAGGTACCGGCCACGCCGGTGTAGGGGTGGGGCTTGTCCCCACCCACCCGGTGCCGGGATGCGTACGGGGAGAGAGATAGATGGCTGATCCGACCAAGACCCCCTCCGAGGTCTACGCCGAGTTCGTCAAGGGCCTGTGGAAGGAGAACCCGGTCTTCGTCCAGGTGCTGGGCATGTGCCCGGCGCTGGCGGTGACCAACACCGCGGTCAATGGGCTGGCCATGGGCGGGGCGACGCTCTTCGTGCTGACCATGTCGTCGTTGCTCATCTCGAGCCTGCGGAGGTTCATCCCGAAGGCGGTGCGGATCTCCACCTACATCATCGTCATCGCCACCTTCGTGACCGTGGTCGACTTCACCCTGAAGGCCATGGCGCCGCTGGTGCACCGGGAGCTGGGGGCGTTCATCTCGCTGATCGTGGTCAACTGCCTGATCCTGGGCCGGCAGGAGGCGTTCGCCTCGAAGAACCGGGTGGGGGTGGCGGTGGCGGACGCCCTCGGCATGGGGGGCGGGTTCGCGTTCGCCCTGGTGCTGCTGGGCGGGGCCCGGGAGGTGCTGGGGAAGGGAGCGCTGTTCGGGATCCCGCTGTTCGGCGAGTCCTTCGAGCCCTGGGTGGTGATGATCCTGCCACCCGGCGGGTTCCTGATGCTCGGGCTGATCCTGCTGGCGTTCTCGGTGATCGCCGAGGGGCGCAGGAAGCTGGCGGAGCGGGTGGAGGAACGGGAGGCCGCGGAATGAACGAGCTCGCCTACATCTTCGTCTCGGCCCTGCTGATCAACAACTTCACCCTGTCCTACTTCCTGGGGCTGTGCCCGTTCTTCGGGGTCTCGGGGCGGCTGGACACGGCGTTCCGGCTGGGGCTGGCGAACATCTTCGTGATGGTGATCACGTCGCTCTGCGCCTGGGCGCTCGAGACCTTCGTGCTGGTGCACGCGCCCTATCTGCGGCTGATCAGCTTCATCGTGGTGATCGCGTCGACGGTGCAGTTCGTGGAGATGGTGATCAAGAAGCTGTCGCCGGCGCTGTTCCGGGCGCTGGGGATCTTCCTGCCGCTGATCACCACCAACTGCGCGATCCTGGCGCTGGCGCTGTTCCAGACCAGCCGGGGGTACGGGCTGGTGCAGGGGCTGGTGTTCGCGGTGGGTGCCGGCGCCGGGTTGACGCTGGCGCTGGTGTTGATGGCGGGTCTCCGGGAGGAGGCGGAGCTGTCGAACATTCCGAGCCTGATCCGGGGGACGGCGATGAACCTGTTGATCGCCGGGATCCTGTCCCTGGCGTTCATGGGGTTCGCCGGGCTGTTCAGTCAGGCGTCCTGAGGGGGTGTGGTGATGGTCGATCTGCTGTCGATTCTGGGGCTCGCGCTGGTCTGCGGCGGGTGGATCGCACTGCAGCGGTGGATCGCGGGGCTCGATCCGGAGATCCCGGGCGTGAAGCGGAGCTGCTCCGGCTGCCAGGTCCCCGGCGCCACCGCCGAGACCTGCGCCGCCTGCCACGACTTGCCCGGGGCACCCAAGGGGGCCTGAGCTCCGCCCCCTCTCCCCCGTGGGGAGCTCCTCGTCCCCGTCCGCCTCCCTCTCCCCCCAAGGCCGGCTTCTGCCGGCCGTTCCCGTGGACCGAGAGGTGATCGCTCCCCTCTCCCCCGTGGGGAGCTCCTCGTCCCCGTCCGCCTCCCTCTCCCCCGTGGGGAGAGGGCCGGGGTGAGGGGGTACCACGGGGTTCGCCGGGAGCGGTCCGGGGGCTCCCGGCCTCCGGCACGGCTCCGCCCGGAAGGACTGCCGCCGGGCGGCTCCGCCTGGCAGCGCCGTCGCGGACGGGTCGGGCGTACCCTCTCCACCGTGCCTGCCAGGTCCGCGGGCGCTGACACCTCCGGCCGGGAGCCCCCGAACCGCTCCACGCACCACCGTCCGTTGCCGTAGTGACCATTCCTCGCTCGTGTCGCCTGGTCCCGGTGCAGGCCGGGGTGTCGTCCCCGGGCGCCGGCGCCTCGTGGTGTAGGATCGGAAGACCAATCCGAAACGCGGTCTGAACGTCTGAGCGCGGAGCCCGGCTCCCGGCCCTGAGCCCCGAACCCGGGCCCGCTGCCGCGCTGAGAAGGGAGGACAGGTGAACGATCACGTCGAGCGCCCGAGCCCGGCTCCGGGGGAGGCTGCCCCGGCTCCGGACACCGAGCCGGCGTACACGGAGGAGGACTTCGGCCACCCCCGCGGCACCCTGGCCATCGTCCTGATCTATGCACTGATCTTCGCCCTCTCCTGGGGGGGGCTGTACGTGTTCCAGTTCCTCGGGCGGGGTGCGCCCCAACCCTGATCAGCCCTGATCAGCCCTGATCAACCCTGAGGGGGAGGCAACCGATGAAGGTCGACCTCTACGAGAAGCTGTGGATGTGGCTGGCCGCGGTGCTGATCGCGGCCTTCCTGGGCGCGATCGTCGTCGCGGCCGGGGTCCAGGCGGTGCGTCCGCCGAGCCACGTCGAGACCATCGATCCGGAAACGGTCTACGAGTCCGAGGAGTTCTCCGCGCCCGGGGTCGAGATCCAAGCCGACGGCAGCGTCCGGGTCACCATGGTGGCCCAGATGTTCTTCTTCGATCCCCAGGAGGTGGTGGTGCCCGCCGGGAAGCCGGTGACCTTCCGGGTCACCAGCCCGGACGTGATCCACGGGCTGGAGATCGTCGGCACCAACGCCAACGCCATGGTGATCCCCGGGTACGTGAGCGAGTTCTCGGTGACCTTCCACGAGCCGGGCGAGTACCTGATGGTCTGCCACGAGTACTGCGGCACGCTCCACCACGAGATGCAGGGCCTGGTGATCGTCGAGGACGACCGAGCGGAGGAGGACGCCTGATGAGCCAATCGATCCACTCCCACCGCCTCGCCGGCGCCAACTTCGCCGTCGCCATCGCCTCGTTCGGCCTGGCCGCGATCCTCGGCCTGGTCCAGGCCCTGACCATCGCCGGCATCCAGCTCCCCGGGCTGCCGG
>JASFUJ010000557.1:0-3506 GCA_050050355.1 Acidobacteriota bacterium | reverse complement strand
ACCACCTGGCGGGCCTGGTAGATGTCGGTCCCCCAGTCGAACTCGACCCAGACCACCGAGATGCCGTCGGCGGAGACCGAGCGCAGCCGGCGCACGCCGGAGGCGCCGTTGACCGCCGACTCCACGGGGAAGGTCACCAGCAGCTCCAGCTCCTCCGGCGCCATGCCGGGGGCCTCGGTGATCACGGTGACCGTGGGTCGCGACAGGTCCGGGAAGATGTCGAGCGGCAGCCCGGCGATCCAGAACCCGCCCGCGGCGAGCAGCAAGAGGGCGGCGGCCACCACGAACCAGCGGTGGCGCAGGGAAAAGCGGATCAGGCGATCGAGGATTCTCATACAGAGCTCCTGAGCGAGCACGGCCGAGGCAAACCCTCACCCCGACCCTCTCCCCGCCGGGGAGAGGGGGCCTGTGGGGAAGGGAGCGTCCCAGGGGGGTTGTAGGGGCGATCCATCGACTTCAATGCACGTGGCCGTGAGCCTGACCCGTCGCCATCAGGGACGAGCGGCGGATCGCGTGACCGCCGCCGGTGACCAGTCGCTGGCCGGGCTGCAAGCCGTCGACCAGGACCCGGTCGCCGCGGCGCTCGAGCACGTGGACCGGTTGACGGGCGAAGCGCTCGCCCGCAAGCTGCAGATAGACCACCGTCACCCCGCCGTCGTCCACCAGGGCGCTCGACGGCACGACGATCCCCTCCCGTTCGTCGGCGAGCAGCAGGTGGGCCGGCACCGTCGACCCCAGCGCGGGGAGGGAGGGGGGAGCGGAATCTCCGGAGCCGGTTCCGGGATCGACCTCGAGATCGACCTCGAGATCGACCTCGATCAGGGCGGCAACGGTTCCGGTGGCCCGGTCGATCTCCGGAGCCACCGAGACCAGGCGCACCCGCTCCCCTCCGATCTCGGTCGCCGAGCCGTCGTCCGACTCGAGCACGACCCCGGTCACGCCCGGCGAGACGGCCTCGGGGCTCTGCGGTCCGGCCAGCCGGCGGGCGTCCGCCGGCGCGAGAGCGACGTTCAGCCAGACCGCGTCGGAGCGCACCAGGCGGGCGAGCGGCTCGCCGGCCGCCACCGCCGCACCCGGCGAGGCGAGCACGGTCGCCACCTCTCCCGTGAAGGGGGCCGCCAGGGTGACGAGATCGGTGGCGTCGAGGCCCGTGCCGCCGGCGCGGACGGCCCGTCCGACCTCCAGATCCCGGGTCGCCGCCGCGAGCCTGGTATCCATGGTGTCGACCCGCGTCGCGAGCTCCTCGACCTCGCGCCGCGGGACCGCTTCGAGCTTCAGCAGCTCCTCCAGGCGTACCAGCCGCTCGCGGGCGGTGGCGAGCTCGCGCTCGAGGGTCGAGACGTCGGCTTCGAGCGCCGGCAGGCTGCGGTCGGTTCCGGTCCGTGGGACGAGCCGGAACAGGGTGGCTCCGGCCTGGACGCTGCGGCCCGGCCAGGGCCAGGGGGTGCCCCGGAGCACGCCGTCCACCGGGGCGGTGATCCGGACCTCGCCGCCGGCCGGCGGACGGACCCGGGCGAGGCCCTCGACACTGTCCCGGAGGGTCGAGCGCCGGACCCAGGTGGTGGCGAAGTCGGATCGCCACTGTTCCTCCTTGAGGAAGGGGATCGGCTCGCCGGCGGCGGTCGCGCCGCGCGGCGCCGGAGCCACGGTGATGCCCCCCGGGTCCTCTTCGGTGCCCACGCGCACGCGGCCGGCACGGATCTCTTCCGTGCCCGCCTCGGAGTCGATCCGGAAGGACAGGTCGTAGGTCCCCGGGGTCTCCGGGCGGATCTCGACCGGGAAGATTCCGGGTCGGTCCGGGGTGTCCGCGCGGAAGGTCTCGTTCTCACTCCGATGGCTCCGATCGCTCCGGAGGATGACCTCCACGGTTCCCTCGGTGAGGGGGGAGAAGCCGTCGAGCACGGTGACGTGGGTGTGGGCGACCGCGGTCTCGCCGGCGACCAGGGGGCCGGTCTCGGGGAAGATCTCGTAGACGGATCCCCAGGCGGTCACCGACCAGCTCTCGGCCGCGGGGTCCGCGGGGGGCTCCGGGGTGGGGCCGCCGCACGCGGTGAGGGTCAGGAGCAGGGCGAGGGCCGCTCCGGGTGTCGGGGAAGCGCTCCGGGGAGTCGTCGTGGAGCGCAGGCGTCGAGCGCCGGCGGTGGAATCAGTGCTCATGGCCGTCATGGGCGGAATCTTCCTCGTGGATGTGGGTGCTGCCGTCGTCGTGGGTGTGGGTGGCGGACTCCTGCTGGGCCGTGTCCTCTTCGCCGAGCTCTTCGGTGCTGACGTCGTCCGGGTACGCCGCCTCGTAGGTGACGGCCTCCTCCGCGGTGTCCTGCTCGGCGGGCTGTCCGGATGCGGCGTTCTCGGCGGCGGCCGGCTCGCTCGTGGAGGGGGCGTCGGACCCTCCGCCGGGGCTTCCGCAGGCTGTGAGCGGGAGCAGGATCGAGAGCAGGGCGATCGGGGTGAGCTTCGTGAACGTCGTGCGGCGGGTCGTCGCGGTGTTGCGGGTCATCGGTCGTCTCCTTCGGAGTCGGGCTCGAGGGCTGTCGGGTCGGTTCGTTCGGTGGTCAGCGCCCGGCCGGCGGCCCGCTCCAGGTCCCGGTGGGCGGCGAGGGCTTCGCCGAGCAGGTCGACGGCGGCGAGCTCGGTCTCGGCGCCCGAGCGCAGGGCGTCCAGCAGGTCGGTCAGGTCCGCCTCGCCGAGGCGGAAGGCGGCGGTGGCGGCGTCGATCATCGGCGGGGTCCGGGTCGCGGCGCGCCGCAGGGCGAGGGCCGAGGCATGCAGCTCCTCATAGGCGGCGCGGGCGCCGGCCAGCTCGGCCGCCAGCTCGCGCCGGGTCCGTTCGAGTCGCGCTCGACTGGCCGTCAGCCGTGCCTCGGCGCGGGCACGATCGGGCCGGTTCCGGTCGAACAGGGGGATCGACCAGGAGAGGCCGAGCAGGGGACCGTCGACGGTTCGCACACCGTCGTCGATCCGCTGCCAGCCCGCCACCAGCTCCGGGGTGGGGACGAATCGCTCGGTCAGGTGCCCGCCGAGACGGGCGGCCTCGACCGCGGCCTCGAGCGAACGGGTGCGGGCGTGGGAGGACGGAGGGGTCGCCGCCGAGCCCGGCGCCCAATCCGGATCCGGCAGCTCCGGCAAGCGGGGCTCCGCCCCGGCCGGCAGGTCGGGCCACCAGCCGCGCGCCGCGCTCCGAGCGTGTTCGAGCTCCGCCGTCGCCCGGTCGGCTTCGCCCCGCACTCGCTCGGCGGCCAGCTCCAGGCGTCGCACCGACAGGCCGGAGGCCTCGCCCCGGTCCGCACGGAGCCGCTCCCGCTCGGCCAGGGCGGCGAGCCGCTCCGCGTGGCGCGAGAGTGTCTCCGCGCGTTCGCGGGCCAGGGCCCAGCGGGCATAGACCGCGCGCAGGTGGAGGCGCAGGTCGAGCCGGCGCGCCTCGAGTCGCGCATCGGCGGCCGTCACCTCCGCCCGGGCGGTCTCCACGGCGAGCCGCCGGCGATCGGGTCGGGGCGGCTGCCAGGAGA
>JASFUJ010000556.1:0-3521 GCA_050050355.1 Acidobacteriota bacterium | reverse complement strand
CCGAGGGCGGCAACTACGGCCGCGCGATCTCCATGTACCAGGACACCCTGAGGATGCCGCTCGACGAGGGGCTGGAGCAGAAGGTCCAATCCGCGCTCGAGCACGCCCAGGAGATGCGCTACATGGACGAGGAGCGCTTCGCCCAGGTGCAGAACGGGATGAGCCAGGACGAGGTGCGCAACATCCTCGGCACGGTGAACCCGCGCAACCGGCGGGATTTCCCCGAGCGCGAGGTGCTGGCCTGGTTCTACCCGAAGAACGAGGAGGGCGAGGCCGCGGCCGTCTGGTTCCGCAAGAAGGGCGGCGACTGGGAGGTGTACAAGACCGACTTCGAGGCCGTGACCAAGGAAGAGGCGGAAGAGGGCTGAGGCGGGGGGTTCTCCTCTCTCCACCGGGAAGCCGGGGCGGAGCGATTCCGCACCGGGCGGCCCTTGACGAGACGCCTCCCACCGGGAGACAATGGCCGCGGGTGAAACGCGAACGTGTGCTCGTCCCCCGGGTACCAGCCTTCACCCGACGGCCTCCCGGTCGATGTTTCGACGATTTCCGCTCGGCTCTTCAGCTCGCGGATCGAGGGGCCGGACAAATCGAACCGAGAGAGAGGTGATTTCCTTCATGCCGGCTGTTCAAGTCCGAGATGACGAGAGCTTCGAAAGCGCCCTGCGCCGCTTCAAGCGCAAGGTCGAGAAGGCTGGCGTTCTGACCGAGCTCAAGAAGCGTCAGCACTACGAGAAGCCCTCGGTCAAGCGCAAGCGCAAGGCCATGCAGGCGCGCAAGAAGATGCTCCGGAAGCTCGCCGAAGAGCGGCGCGCCGGCCTCGCGTAGAACGCGACGACAGCGGCCATATCGAGAACGGGAGCGGCTCCGGCCGCTCCCGTTTTTCGTTCGGACCAAGATCCGCGGATTCCGATGACTCCCCCCACAGCCCCCTCCACGGCCGACCCGCCCGCCGTCTGCTCCCCCGCGTCGCGGCGGGCCGCGGAGCTCGACAGCCTGCTCGCCCTCGTCGCCGAGCTCGCGGCCACCGACCTGGGCCGGGCGCGGATCCTCGCCCTCGCGCCCTACACCGACGCCGAGCAGCTCGCGGCCCAGCGCCGCCGGGTCGAGGAGGCCACCCACCTGCTCCAGGCCGGGCCGCTGGTGAGCGGCTTCGACTTCCCCGTCCGGGAGCTCCTCGACCGGATGGGCTCCGCCCGGCCGGAGCTGGTCGGCCTGGACCTGGTCCGGATCGCCGACCTGCTGAAGGCCGCCCGCGCCGCCGCCCGGCGGGTGCAGGAGGCCGCGGGCTCCGAAGGCCGCGAGGATGAGGAGGACGAGGATGGAGGTGATTCCGCGGCCTCCGGCGATCCCGGGAGCCCGGAAGCCCCGAGATTCCCCGAGCTCGCGGCCTCCGTCGCAGCCCTGCCGGACGCGAGCGCCCTGCTGCGCAAGATCGACGGCGCCCTCGACCGCCGCGGCGACGTCAAGGAGAACGCCAGCCCCCGGCTGGCCGAGGCCCGGCGCCGCATCCGCAGCACCCGGGACAGCCTCTACGGCCACCTCTCGTCCTACGTCGAGCAGCACCGGAGCGACCTGTCCGAAGAGACCGTGCCCCTGCGCGGCGGCCGGCTGGTGCTGGTGCTCCAGGCCGGCTCCAAGGGCCGGGTCCAGGGGCTCACCCACGGCCGCTCCGGCAGCGGCAAGAGCTTCTACTTCGAGCCGCTGGAGGTGGTGGAGGAGAACAACACCCTGCAGCAGGCGACCGAAGAAGAAGAGGAGGAGCGCCGGCGGATCATCGCGGAGCTGGCGACCGCGGTGCGCGAGGCCCTCGACGACGTGGAGGCCCACGCCGAGCTCCTCGGCATGCTCGACGCCGTCCAGGCGGCGGTCCGCTTCGCCCGGACCACCGGCGGCCGCCTGGCCGAGCTGGCTCCCGCCGGCGAGCTGGCCCTGCGCGGCGCCCGCCACCCGCTGCTCACCCCGGAGCTCGCCGACCTGCGGGCCGCGGCCCTCGGCAGCCCGGGGCACCGGGACGAGGTGATCCCCCTCGACCTGGACCTGGAGCCGGAGATCCGCTGCCTGGTGGTCACCGGCCCCAACGCCGGCGGCAAGACGGTGGCGCTCAAGACCGTCGGCCTGCTGACGCTGGCCCACCAGTGCGGCCTGCCGGTGCCGGCCGAGCAGGGCACCCGGCTGCCGGCGGTCTCCGCCCTGGTGGCCACCGTCGGCGACGACCAGGACCTCCTGGCCGAGCAGTCCACCTTCAGCGGCCGCCTGCTCCGGCTGAGAGAGGCCTGGGAGGCGGCCGGCCCGGAGGCCCTGATCCTGCTGGACGAGCTCGGCTCCGGCACCGACCCGGAAGAGGGCTCGGCGCTGGCGATCTCGCTCCTGGAGGGCCTGCTCGAACGGCGCTGCCTCGCCGTCATCACCACCCACCTGACCCAGCTCGCCGCCGCCGCCCTGGAGATGGACGGCGCCGCCTGCGCCGCCATGGAGTTCTCCGGCGCCACCGGCGAGCCCACCTACCGCCTGCTGCCGGGGCCCCCCGGCGCCAGCGAGGCGCTCGCCCTGGCGCGGCGCCTGGGCCTGCCCGCCGCCTGGCTCGACCGGGCCGAGGAGCGCCTGGGCACCGAGCACCTGAAGCTGCGGCGGATGATCGCCGAGGTGGAGGAGGTGCGCCGCGAGCTGGCCGACGCCAGGGCCCGGACCGAGCGGGAGCTGGCGGGGCTGGAGCGCGAGCGCGAGGAGATGACGCGCCAGCGGGTGGAGCTCGAGGGCGAGACCAAGCGGGTCGCCGGGCGGATGAAGGCCGAGCTGGACCGGTTCCGGGACGAGACCCGGAAGAAGTTCCGGGACGAGGTGGAGCGGATCGTCGAGGAGGTGGAGGCCGGCCGCAAGAAGGGCCTCGCCTCCGAGGCCACCGACCGCGCCTTCGAGGAGGCTCCGGAGTTCCCCGAGGCCGAGCCCGAAGGGGAGGGCGAGCTCCGGGAGGGGGTGCGGGTGCGCCACAAGGGCTTCGGCTGGGAGGGCGAGCTGGAGAGCCTCGACCGGGGGCGGGCGGAGGTGAACGTACGGGGCAAGAAGCTCCGCTGCAAGGCGGACGAGCTGATCCCGCTGGGCGAAGACAAGCCGAAGCCGGAGAAGAAGAGGCCCTCGGCCATGCGCCGCCGCCGGAGCAAGGACGCGGAGATCGACACCCAGGCCCCCTCCGAGCTCCACCTCCTCGGTCTGCGGGTCGAAGAGGCCCTCAACAAGGTGGACGACTACCTGGACCAGGCGCTGCTGGCCTCGAAGCTCCAGGTCCGCATCGTCCACGGCCACGGCACCGGCCGCCTCAAGAAGGCCGTCCGCGAGCACCTGCGCGGCCACCCCGCGGTCGACGCCTTCCGCCCCGGCAAGCCCGACGAAGGCGGCGACGGGGCGACGGTGGTGACGTTGAAGGGCGGGTAGGCGAGGGGCTTGCCCGCGTCACCGCGATGTGCAGTGTAGGCGAGGGGCCTGCCCCCTCGTCACTGCGATGTGCAGTGTAGGCGAGGGGCTTG
>JASFUJ010000555.1:0-3522 GCA_050050355.1 Acidobacteriota bacterium | reverse complement strand
CCGGCCTCTACGGCATCGCCATCGCCGCCCTGGGCATGCTCTCGACCACCGGCATCCAGCTCGCGGTCGACGCCTACGGCCCGGTGGCCGACAACGCCGGCGGCATCGCCGAGATGAGCTCCCTGGGCGCCGACGTGCGCGCACGGACCGACAAGCTGGACGCGGTGGGCAACACCACCGCCGCCATCGGCAAGGGCTTCGCCATCGGCTCGGCGGCGCTCACCGCCCTGGCCCTGTTCGCCGCCTACAAGACCACCGTCGGCATCGAGGAGATCGACCTGGGCAACCCGCGCGTGATGGGCGGGCTGTTCCTGGGCGCCATGCTGCCGTTCCTGTTCTCGTCGATGGCCATGCAGGCCGTCGGCCGGGCCGCGTTCAAGATGATCGAAGAGGTCCGGCGGCAGTTCAAGAGCATCCCCGGCCTGATGGAGGGGAAGGCCGAGGCCGAGTACGCCAAGTGCGTCGACATCTCGACCCAGGCCGCCATCCGGGAGATGGTGCTGCCCGGCCTGCTGGCCGTGATCGCGCCGGTGGTGGTCGGGTTCTTCGACGTGCGGGCCCTGGCGGGCCTGCTGGCGGGCGTCACCTCCTCCGGCGTGATGATGGCCATCTTCATGGCCAACGCCGGCGGCGCCTGGGACAACGCCAAGAAGCACATCGAGGGCGGCGCCTTCGGCGGCAAGGGCTCCGACGCCCACAAGGCCGCCGTGGTGGGCGACACGGTCGGCGACCCGTTCAAGGACACCGCCGGCCCGAGCCTGAACATCCTGATCAAGCTCATGTCGGTGGTGGCGCTGGTGATGGCGCCGCTGCTGGCCGCCCTGTAAGGACCGATCCCGCCGCCGGCGCTTGCGTCCGGCGGCGGAACGGATAGAATCACACGTTCCGACCGGACGGGGCGCCGCGCCCCGTCCGACCTCTCTGCTCCGCACCGGCCCCCGTGGCCGCAAGGCGGGGCCGAACGACCGAAGGGAGGCTCGCCACACGATGCGAACCTACGAGCTGATGTACATCATCGACTCGCGGATCTCCGAAGAGGAGGCCGAGTCGGTGCACGAGACCGTCAAGGGCCTGGTGACCGGAAACGGCGCCGAGATCACCCGCGACGAGGACATGGGGCGCCGCAAGCTGGCGTACCCGATCGACAAGCAGACCGAGGGGCGCTACCGCCTGCTCTACCTCCACGGCGAAGACAGCCTCAACGTCCCCGAGGTGGAGCGCCGCCTCGAGCAGAGCGACAAGGTGCTGCGCTACCTGACCGTGCGCACGGACGTGGACCTGAAACGGGCCTTCGGCGAGGTGACCCCCGAGCTCGCCGCCGGAATGACCGGCGAGGGCGAGGCCGAAGAGACCGCGGAGGAGGGCTGAGATGGCACGCAAAGGACGGACGTTCTATCGCCGGCGCAAGGTCTGCAAGTTCTGCGCGGACAAGATCGAGTACATCGACTACAAGGATCTCCGGCTCCTGCAGCAGTTCATCCCCGAGCGGGCCAAGATCCTGCCGCGCCGGATCTCCGGCACCTGCGCCAAGCACCAGCGCGTGCTGCAACGGGCGATCAAGCGGGCGCGTCACGCCGCGCTCCTGCCCTTCACCACGGAATAGCCGGGAGGAAGAGCCATGGAAGTGATTCTGCTCAAGGACCGGCGGGCCCTCGGAAGGCGGGGCGAGATCGTCGACGTCAAGCCCGGCTTCGCCCGGAACTACCTGCTGCCCCAGGGGCTCGCCCTGCAGGCGACCAAGGGGAACATCAAGGTGTTCGAGCAGCAGCGGGCGCGGCTGGAGGCGGAGGCGGCCCAGGAGAAGGAGGCCGCCGAGGTGATCCAGCGCGGGATCGAAGGCACGCGGATCGTCCTGTACAAGCGGGCGACCGACGCCGAGACCCTGTACGGCTCGGTCACCGCGACCGAGATCGTCGAAGAGCTGGAGAAGCAGGGGATCGAGCTGGACAAGCGCCGCGTCGATCTCGAGGGTGGCATCAAGACCATCGGTGACCACCACATCGAGGTCCACCTCCACGCGGAGGTCACCGCCGATCTCACGGTGACGGTCCTGCCCGAGGAGTAGGGTGGCGCCGGCGGAACCCCCGGAGCAGGACCGGCTGCCCTCCCGCAGCCTGGAGGACTGGCACCGGCTCTGGGGGGCCGACCGACCGTTCCCGATCCGTAGCCACCGGGGCGGCCTCCTGGGCCGCCTGGTGGTGGCGCTGAAGCGGTTGCTGCGTCCCCTGGTCAAGGCGCCCCAGGCGGACCTGTGGGATCGCCAGCGGGTCTTCAACCTGATCCTCATCGAGCGCATCCTCGCCCAGCGCCACGAGCAGCGCCTGGGGGACCTGGAGAACTTCGTCCCGCGGGCGCTGGACGACCTCCTCCGCCACAACGACGCCCTGTTCTCCCGGGTCGACCAGCGGCTCGACCGCTACCGCCGCGAGGCGAGCGAGCTGCTGACCGCCCTGGGCGATGCTCTCGCGGTCGCCCGGCGGGCGGAGGGCCCGCCCGCCCCGGCCGAGCCCGACGCGGCCCCGCTGCTCCGGATGCACGAGGAGCGGGCCTACTTCGAGCTCGAGCGCCGGTTCCGGGGCACCGAGGACGAGATCCGTCGGCGAATCGAGCGCTACGCCCCGTACCTGGAAGGCGCCGGCGAGCGCGGGGGCGTCCTCGACCTGGGGTGTGGACGGGGCGAGTCCCTCGCCATGCTCGCCGAAGCCGGGGTCCCGGCCCGCGGCGTCGACGCCAGCGCGGCCATGGTGGCCCGCTGCCGCGAGCGGGGGCTGGCGGCGGAGGAGGGGGAGCTGTTCGAGACCCTGGCCGGACTGGAGCCGGCGTCCCTGGGGGGGATCGTCTCCTTCCACGTCATCGAGCACCTGCCCCCGGAGAGCCTGGACCGGCTGGTGCGCCTGGCGCACCGGGCGCTCGCACCGGGCGGGGTGCTCCTGCTGGAGACCCCCAACCCGCTGTCGGTGGTGGTGGCCGCCCGGAGCTTCTGGCTCGACCCGACCCACCGCCGGCCGGTCCATCCGGAGAGCCTGGAGCTGACGGTGCGTCTGGCCGGGTTCGATCCGGTGGAGCGCCTCGAGCTGCGGCCGTTCCCCGAGGAGGAGCGGCTGCCGGAGCTCGACCTGGCGTCGCTCCCCGAGGCCCAGCGGGACCTGGCGGACCGGATCAACCGGCTCCGGGACCGTCTGGACGACCTGCTGTACGGCTGCCGGGACTACGCGATCGTCGCCGGGAAGCCGGATGGCCGGTCGGCCGGCTGAAGCCGGTGGGGTAGGGCCTGGGGACCGATCGGCCGGGGACAAGCCCCGGAGGCGACCGGACGGCCGGGGACACGCCCCGGAGGCGACCGGACGGCCGGGGACAAGCCCCGGCCCTACACCCCCACCCCGCGTAGGCGGGGGGCTCGTCCCCCCCGCGGGCTACCGGACGGCCGGGGACAAGCCCCGGCCCTACACCCCACCCCGTGTAGGCGGGGGGCTCGTCCCCCCGCGGGCGACCGGACGGCCGGGGACAAGCCCCGGAGGCGAC
>JASFUJ010000554.1:0-3527 GCA_050050355.1 Acidobacteriota bacterium | reverse complement strand
GCTTCCCGCAGGTCGGGGACCGGCGTCTCGGCGACCTCCGGGAGGCGGGACCGGTCGACCGTGCCCGGCGCCGTCCGGAGCGGGGGAGCGGAGGGGGCTTCGAGCACGAACGCGCCCTCCACGAGCCAGTCCGCCACGACCCGCCGGATCCGGCCGGGCTCCGCGGTCACCATCCTCCGGAGGCCGGTCCTCCACCCGGAGACGCTTCCCCGGAAGAGCGCACTCTCGGCGAGGATCGCGGTCTTCCCCCGGTACCCGTTCACCGACTCGCTCCGGCGGGCGAGCTCGCCCAGCAGAGCGGCGCTCACGCGCTCCAGCTCCTCGGCGCCGGGACCGGACCGGGCGAGCGTCGCGATCTCTTCCTCGACGATCGCCTCGATCGTTCCGAGGGCGCGTCCCGGGCCGGCGGTGATCTTCAGGATGAGCTGGGATCCGAGCTCGCCCCGAACCAGCTGATGGGTCACGTCCACCGCCAGCCCGTCACGCTCGACCAGCCGGCGGTGGAGGCGGGAGGCGGGCCCCTCGGTCAGAAGCCGGCCCACGACCTCCAGGAAATCCGTCTCGGGCGAGCCCCATTCCGGGACGTTCCAGACCATGTAGAGCCGGCTCGAGCCGGAGCGGGTCCGCAGGCGGAGTCGCGTCTCTTCGGTGCGGCCCGCGACCCATCGCTCGCGGCGCGGCCCGGACGGCTTTCCCGGGATGGCGCCGAAGTACCGTTCCACCTTCCCCCTGACGCTCTCCGGATCGATGTCGCCGGCGATGACCAGCAGGGCGTTGGCCGGGTGGTAGTGCGCCCGGTACCAGCTCCCGATCTCCGCGAGAGTCGCCGCCTTCAGGTCCTCCATGGTGCCGAGCGGTCGCCGGGAGTAGGGGTGCTCCGGCGGGTAGGTGCTCTCCGCGATCAGGGTGGGCACCGCGCCGAAGGCCGTCCGCTGGCGCTGGCGCTTTTCGCTCCCGACGACCTCGAGCTGCTTCTCCAGCGCCGCCTGATCCAGGCCTCCCAGGAGGTGGGCCATGCGATCCGATTCCAGCCAGAGGGCGAGATCGAGCGCGTTCTTGGGCACGGTCTGGAAGTAGGTGGTCCGGTCGCGATCCGTCATCCCGTTGACGTCGGTCGCACCGACCCGCTCCAGGGGCCGGAAGTAGTCACCCTCGAGGTGCTCGGTCCCCTGGAACATGAGGTGCTCGAACAGGTGGGCGAAGCCGTGGCGTCCGGGGGTCTCGTCCTTCGATCCGACGTGATAGGTGACCATGATTCCGACCACCGGGGCCTTGTGGTCCTCGTGCAGGATGACGCGCAGGCCGTTGCCGAGGACGACCTCGGTGGCGTCGAGCCGGATCTGCGCCAGTTGCGCTCCGGGGTCCGGTGCGGCGTGACCGGCGCTCCCCCAGAGCAGGAGCAGGAGGAGGCCGGCGGAGACCGGCGAGCGGACGAACGACGTTCGGGGACGCGAGACCGGGGGCTTCCGGGCGGTCGGGCCCCCCGGGGATCGCACGCGGGTGATCGACGTCCTCATGAGCTCATCCTTCCTCTGGGTTCCCCGCCCCATCGGTGTTCGCCGGCCGGGCCGGTCGGGAGCGGAGTGGGGGTGCGGGCCTGGACGCTCAGCCGGGCGGGAGCTCGTCCCCTCCTCGTCCGAGCTGCTCGCCGGCCGGTTCACCGGTGCCGCCGACCTCGTCGGGGACCGGGTGTCCGTCGGCGGCTCCCCAGAGGAGCGCGACCACCTGGGGGGGCTCGTCCCGGGCCGAGCGGATCAGTCCGGTGGCGACCAGGGCGGGGCCCGAGCGCAGCAGGACCCAGTCGTCGTCGGTCACGCGTTCCAGCGTCAGCGGAGCGTCCCTGGGAAGCCCGGCCTTCTTGAGGCACTCGAGCGCGGTCCAGATGCGGGTGAACCCGACCTCCGGATCCCCGCCCGTCTCCCGCGCGATCCCGGCTGCCAGCTCGCTCCGCACCGGGCCCAGCAGGTCGGACCAGGGCCGGTTCTCCTCCGGCAGGATCGATTCCGCGTCACAGCCGAGCAGTCCCCGCTCGGCCGCCGCGGCCAGGGCGAACCCCGCCCCGTGCGTCAGCGACAGGCCGGGGCCTCCGGGGATCTCGGGCTTGCCGTCCGGCCGCCGGAGGACCCGGCTGTGCCCGTTCGTGCGAGCCAGGAGCTCGCGGGCGGCACGGTCGCTCGCACGCCGGCGCGCCGCCGCATCGCCGGAACCGTTGGACGGTTCCTCGGGGACCACCGCGATGGACACGGCGTTCTCGCCGAACAGGTCCCCCACCCGGCGCTCCAGGTAGGGGGCGAGCAGGGCGCGCGGCCAGGGCCCGGTCCCGTTGCGCGGGGCGACGATCCGGAGGGTGAGGCCCTGCCACCGCTCGATCGGGCGGCCGGCGGCGTCCCGGATCACCAGGTCGTAGACCAGGGTCTTGCCCTCCCTGGAGCGTTCGCGCGCCTCCACGGAGTGCGCCGCCCCCGGGTCGAGGGCACCGGTCTCGAGGTGCTCGATCCCGATCGGCAGCACCGTGGCGTGGGGGATGCACGCCTGGATCGCGTGGAGCGACGCATCCCGCGCCGCCGGGTCACCGAGGAGCAGGCGGTCGGGAAGCTGGCGGGCGAACCACGGCCCGGCGGTGTCGGGCGCGATGTCGGCCAGGCAGTCGGTGGCGCTCAGGCGACGGTAGGCCCGGAGGCGCCGGAAGCGTCCGGCGTGGAACATCACGCCGCCGTACAGGTCGCGCGCGGGATCGAGATCCAGCGGTGGGGGTTCCGGCTCGGCGGACGTCGCCTCGGGGGTCCTCTCGGGGGTCCTCTCGGATTCCGGGGGCCGCAGCCGGCAGAGCGCCCGGAAGTGGTCGCTCTGGAACCCCGTGTAGGAGCTGCGCACCACCGCCGCGAACCGGCCCGGCGCGAGTCGCAGGACCGCGACGCGGAGGGTGGTGCCGTCCTCCGGGACCACGATCGGCCGCAGCAGCTCGACCCGTTCGAAGACCGGCCGGTCCCCGGGCCGTTCATCGCCCTCCAGGGCCGTGGCGGCCTGGGCCATGGCCTCGAGGCCCATCACGGCCGGCAGCAGGGGCTCGCGGTCGAGGGCGTGATCGGCGACGTACGGATCGCTCGAGCCGTCCAGCACGGTGTCGACCACCAGCTCCACCCCCGGAACGTGGAGGCGGGGGCGCTCGAGGAAGCGGAGCAGGGGAAGCTCGGGAGTCTCGGTCCCGAGCGTCGGCGGGTCTCCGTAGCGGCCGGCGACCACCACGGAGACGGGCGCCTCCGGGTGCGAGAGCAGGTCCTGCAGCGCCGCGACCCCCCGGTCGGTCGGGATCGCGGCGATCCCCTGCGCCGACAGGCCCTCGACGCTGGAGAGGCGCTCCCCCATGCCGACTCCCGACCAGACCGACCACTCGATCGTGTGACAGCGGCAGGCGGGGTGCTCCGCCGCGAACCGCTCCACGGCGACGGCGAGCTCCTCGTTCGCCAGGGCGTAGTCCGCCTCCCCGGGCATTCCGGTGCGGGCGATGATCGAGCCGAAGGCGACCA
>JASFUJ010000553.1:0-3532 GCA_050050355.1 Acidobacteriota bacterium | reverse complement strand
GGAGATCGAACCCGGCTTCCTTGGCCGTGAGGTAGGTGACGTCGCAGCCGTACGCCCGCCGGCGCTCGGCGATGCTCATCCCCTCCTGGACGAAGCCGACCTCGAGGCCCAGCAGCTCGTAGACCGGCCCCATCCAGCGGGCGTCCCGGCGGGCCAGGTAGTCGTTGAAGGTGAGCACGTGGGCGCCCCGGCCGGCGAGCGCGTGGAGGAAGACCGGGGCGACGGCGGCCAGGGTCTTGCCCTCCCCGGTGGGCATCTCGGCCACCATGCCGCCGTCCCCGGTCTGCGCGAGCGCGATGCCGCCGGCCACCTGAGTGTCGAACGGCCGCTGGCCCAGCCGGCGCCGGGCGGCCTCGCGCACCAGGGCGAAGGCCTCGATCAGCAGGTCGTCGGGCGGCGGGGCGGACCCCGCCCGCTTGCGCAGCGCCTCCGCCCGCGCCCGCAGCGCGTCGTCATCGAGAGGTTCCAGCTCCGGCTCCAGGGCCGCCACCGCGTCCACCAGGTCGCGCCGGGAGGCCAGCCCGTCCTCCGGTTCCGCACGCAGCCGCCACGGGGCCCGACCGCTCAGTCGAACCACGTGATCCTCACCTCCCGGGCGCCCCACTCCCTGGCCCGCTCGACGTCCTCCCCCATGTAGACGTCGACCCGGCGGCGGAAGCGGCCGTGGGTCTTGTCGAGGACCCGGTAGGTCCCCGGCAGCCCTTCGACGTGGACCCGGGTGCCGCGGTCGAGGCCCCGCTCGAGCAGGTCCGGTGAGACGGCGATCACGCGCATGCCCGGGCGCAGCTCGTCCCCCCAGGCGGCGCGGGTCGGCAGGTGGTCGGTCTGGGAGGGCACGGAGTTGTAGGCCGTGGCCGTGACCACGAGGGAGTGCCGCTCCCGGCAGGCCGAGGCGGACAGGGCCAGCAGGGCGGCCAGGGCGGCCAGGACGACGAAGGCCGGCGGCGCGGCGATACGGCGAGAGCGTTTGCGCATCGCCGTCATGATCTCAGATCGGGCGAACCCGGCCCCTTGCGGGCCACCCCGGGGCCTTGCGTCTGCTAGATTCCGCGGACAGTCATGCGCTTCGCCCTCTTCGTCCTGGTCGCCGTCCTGGTGGTGATCGCCTTCCAGGTGGCCTATTACGCCCCCCGCCTGCCCGATACCGTCGCGTCGCACTTCGGCGCCGGCGGCCAGCCGGACGGCTGGTCCTCGAAGACCGAGCTGTTCGTGGTCTACGGCGTGGTCATCCTGGTCACGGTCACACCCTTCCTGCTCCTGCCGTGGCTCCTGCCGAAGATCCCCGACGACCTGATCAACATGCCCAAGAAGGACTACTGGCTGGCCCCGGAGCGGCGCGAGGAGACCTTCCGCATCATCACCGTCTACCTGCTCTGGATGGGGATCGGCACCCTGATGATGCTCGCCCACGTCATGGGCCTCGCCATGGCCGCCAACCTGGAGCCCGAGCCGCGGCTCGCCGGCAGCTTCTGGTGGTCCTTCGGCCTCTACATGGCCTTCGTCGTCGCGTGGACGGTGACCTTCGTGCGCCGCTTCTACCGGACGGAGTGACCGCGACCGCCGCCTGCCGGCACGGGGATCACTCGGCACCTTCGTCGAGGACCGACACCTGGAGCTCCTCGAGCTTCTTGCGGAGCTCCTCCGAGCCGACGTCCGGACCGATCTCCCGCGCGGCCTTGGCAAGCTCCTGGACGATCCCGAGACGCTGCCCCACCGCCGCCCGCTCCTGCTCCGCCCGGAGCCGCTCCGTCTCGGCCTCCACCCGGTCCTTCGCGCCGCCTCGGACCAGTGCCACGAGCATCTCCACGATCCTTCCCAGGATGAGCTGAACGGCCTCGGCCGCGTACCCGCCGAGCAGGGCGATCACACCGGGACCGAGCTTCGCGAGCACTCCCCCCTCCTGCGAGAGGGCGGAGGGATCGATGATCCCGGCGAGGACGACGCCCGCGATCAGGCCGAGGAAGAACCGAATCACGTACGTCATGTTGTACTTCGGATCGAACGTGCGCTGCACCAGATAGCGGTAGGCGGTGAAGAGGGCGTTGAACGCGGCTCCCAGACCGGCGCCGCAGACCAGGTGGAGCACCAGGTTCGGTCCGAGGCCGGCGGCGGAGTCGAGGCGGCTCAAGGTCCACAGGTACCCGACCAGAGAGAGCACCCCCAGCGCCATCATCAGGTAGACCACCCAGCGGCGCCTGAACCGGACCATCGAATCGGCCTCCGGGTCGGAAGCCGAGATCGAAGCCGGGGTGGCCGGCGCGAGACGATCGATCAGGCGGTTGTAGGCGAGCTGGAGTTTCCCGAGGTCGATCTCGCCGGGCCGTCGGTCCCGTTCCAGTGCGATGGCCTTCTGGACCGTCTCGATGACTCGGGCCGGGAGCTTGGTGCCGTTCCTGTAGGCGTGCTCGACCATGACCTGGCAGTCGGTCAAGAGCGCCTGCCAGAGATCCGGACGCCCCGAACCGGTCCCCCGGATCTCGCCGGGAGGAGTGCCCGGTGAGGGCCCGCCGGAGGTCGTCGAAGTCGTCGAGCTGGTGGTGGCGTCGTTGGGCTCGCTCATGAGTTCCTCCTCGAAGGTCTCGGCTCGTGCGCCTCGGCGACCGCCGAGACCCGCAAATCGAGCGGTTCGTGCTCCTGCAGAGGTGAGACGGACTCTGAGGAGAGTTTCTCACGACCGGACCGGACGAGGAGCTCGCCGCCGGTTTGCCGCCGGACCGGATAGAGTCGACGAAGCAACGGCACCGATCCACCGGGAGGCTCGACGATGCAACCGTTCGCTTCATCCTGGCACTGGAAAGACTGGGCCATCCTCTTCCTGGCGGCCGCGTTGGTCACCGTGGGCGGGCTCTGGATCCACTCGGAGCTGGGGCTCGGGCTCGGCGAGGCCGCGGACGCCGGGGACGGGGCCGAGAGGGTCTCGGTCTTCGACGTGGTGCTGGACCGGGAGAACCGGGCGTTCGTCGACGTGCTGTTCGACCGGCCGGTGGGACGGGACCGGAGCGGGGAGATCCTGGGCCGGCCGCCGGCCACCCTCGAGCCGCCGCTCGCCGGGGTCTGGCGCTGGCGCGACGAGCAGGTGCTCCGCTTCGAGCCGAGCGGCGGCTTCCCGGTCGCCAGCCGCTACGAGCTGGCGCTGATCGGTGAGCGCTTCCTCGGCCCCGACCAGGTCCTCGCCGGCGAGACGGCCTTCGAGCTCGAGACCGACCGGTTCCTGCTGGAGCAGGTCTCGGTCGAAGAGGTGCCGTCGCCCCTCGGCGGAGGCCGGGTGACCCTGCGCGGCAGCCTCCAGTTCAACTACCCGGTGGACCCCCGGCAACTGGCGCCGCTGATTCGACTGGTCGACCCCGAGCCGCCCGGACCACTCGGAGCCCCGGACGAGCCCGTCCAGGTCGAGCTCGAGGACGTCTACTGGACGCGCACGGTCATCCCCTTCCGGACCGGCGAGGTGCGCAAGCAGTCGGCCGAGCGGACGCTGGAGCTGGTCGTCGACGGCGCCCTGACGCCGGCCAACGGCAACGCCCCCCTGGGGGAC
>JASFUJ010000552.1:0-3535 GCA_050050355.1 Acidobacteriota bacterium | reverse complement strand
AACGCCATCGAGCAGGAGGTTCCACTCCTCTCGAAGCGGGTGAGGGAGATCCTTCGGTGAACCGTACGCCGGTGCGATCCGCACCGACCTGCGAGTTCCGCAGTCGGTCTGCGAGGTCTGCAGTCGGAGACGCCGGGAGAGGGAGGATCCGGAGGACGTCTCCACCGGGGGACCGAGCGCAAATCCCCTGAGGCCAGGAGGTTTCGGCCCATTCGGGGCACCTGGCATTCAGCTTGCTGTCCAGGTGTTGTCCATCAGCGGAGACCCGGAGACTCCCCGTCCCCGCTCCGCCACCCCGGAGGCAGACGATGGACGACGCTCGATTCGACACAGGACGAAACACCCTACGAGGAGGGGCGCTGCTCCTGGCGGCCCTCCTGCTCGCCACCCTGGCGTGCACCGGCTCGGAAGGCCGGGACCGTTCGCGGCCCGGCCAGCGTGGCGGCGGGCCGGGCGGTTCCGACGGAAGTGGTCCGCCTCCCGTCGAGGCCGTCCAGGCCCGCCGCGGCGCGTTGCCCCTCCAGGAGACCCTGAGCGGCGTGGTCCGGGCGTACAACCAGGTGGCGATCCGGCCGGAGATCGAGGCGCCGATCGTCGAGGTGATGGTCCGGAGCGGGGAGGCGGTCACCGCGGGGCAGGCGCTGGTGCGGCTGGAGGACGACCGGCTGCGGGAGCAGCTCCGCCAGGCCGAGGCCGACGTGAGCCTCGCCCGGGCCAGCGCCGCGGAGGCCCGGGCGCGGGTCGCGGAGCTCGAGGCCCAGGTGGGGCGCACCCGCAGGCTGGCCGAGGAGGACCTGGTGCCGGAGATGGATCTGGAGACGCTGGAGGCCCGGGTGGACGCCTCCGACGCCCAGGCGGACCAGGCGCAGGCACGGGTCGAGCAGGCGCAGGCCACCCTCGAGGAGCGCCGCAACGCGCTCTCGAAGACGATCGTCCGCGCCCCGGTCTCCGGGCGGATCGGCCGGAGGAACGCCGAGGTGGGCATGCTGGCCAACCCGAGCGCGACCCTGTTCCGGATCGGCGACTTCGACGAGCTGATCGTCGAGGTGCCGCTCACCGAGGGAATGCTCGACTACATCGACGAGGGCACGCCGGTGCGCATCCGCACCGACGATCGCAACGGACCGGCCGAGCCCATCCGCGCCGAGCTCTCGCGCATCTCGCCGTTCCTGGAGCAGGGCAGCTTCAGCACCACCGGGGAGATCGACGTCCGAAACGGGGCCGGAGCGGCCGACCGGCTGCGGCCGGGGAAGTTCGTCACCGTCGACGTCCTCTACGGTCAGAGCGAGCGGGCCACGCTGGTGCCGGCGGCGGCCCTCTGGGAGGATCCGCGCACCGGGGCGGAGGGGATCTTCGTCGTCGAGGGGCAGCTCCCGGCCGCCGCGACCGATGACGGCAACCGGGCGAAGCTCTCCGAGGGGTGGCGCACCGAAGAGCCGAGGGGCGTCGAGTTCCGCCCGGTCGAGGTGCTCGCCGAGGGCCGCGGCATGCTCGGGATCCGGGGGGCCGAGGCGGGCGAGTGGGTGGTGACGGTCGGCCAGCACCTGCTCTCCACCGACTCGGCCACCGACGAGCCGCTGACCGCCCGCGTGCGGCCCACCACCTGGGAGTCGGTCCTCGAGCTCCAGGGGCTCCAGCGGGAGGATCTGCTCCACGACTTCCTGGACAAGCAGCGACGGCTGGCGCGGGCGATCGGGGTCGAGCTGCCGGCGACGGACGAGGACGTGGACCGGCTGCTCGAGCCGGACGGCGCCCCGACGGCCCTGGCCGCAACACGGACCGCCGGGGCGGAGGGCTGACATGGCCGCGATCACCAGTGTCTCGATCCGCCGTCCGGTGGCGACGGCGATGCTCTTCCTGATCCTGATCGTGGTCGGCATCGTGGCCTTCCGCAGCCTGCCGGTCGACCTCATGCCGAAGATCGAGTACACCCGCCTGACGGTGCGGGTGGACTATCCGAACGTCGGACCGGAGGAGGTCGAGCAGATCATCACCGACCGGCTGGAGAACGCCGTCGCCGGCCTGCCGAACCTGGAACGGATCACGTCCAACTCGGAGGAGGGCGAGAGCCGGGTGCGCCTCGAGTTCGCCCGCGGAACCGACATCGACGAGGCCGCCAACGACCTGCGCGCCGCTCTCGACCGGTTGCGCGACGAGCTGCCCCCGGAGGCGACGGCGCCGCGCATCTACAAGTTCGACCTGGACCAGATCGAGGTGATCGGCGTCTTCGTCACCTCGACCCGGGACATGGAGGAGACCACCCGGATCATCGAAAAGGACCTGGCGCGGCGGTTCGACCAGATCCCCGGCGTCGGCGCCATCGACCTGCGCGGCGGCGTCCACCGGGAGATCCGGATCGAGCTGGACCGCGACCGGCTCAAGGCGACCGGCCTCACGCCGCTCGACGTGGAGCAGGCGGTCGCCCGGGAGAACGCCACCCTGCCCGGCGGCAACGTCAAGAGGGGCTTCAGCGACCTCTACGTGCGCGCCCTCGGCGAGTACCAGAGCGTGGACGAGATCGCCCGGACGGTGATCACCACCATCGAGGGCCTGCCCGTCCGGGTGCGCGACGTGGCCCGCGTGGTCGACGACTACGAGGACGTGGGTTACCTGGTGGAGGTCAACGGCGTGCCGGCGATCGCCCTGGGCATCCAGAAGCAGAGCGGCGCCAACACCGTGGAGGTGGCGCAGAAGATCCGCCGGGAGGTGGAGCGCATCAACGAGGACCGCGACGACCTGCGGCTGACGGTGGTCTCCGACCAGAGCGAGTTCATCCAGCAGTCGATCGCCAGCGTGCGGAGCGCGGCGATCTGGGGGTCGCTCCTGGCGGTGCTGGTGCTCTACCTGTTCCTGCGGAGCTTCTCATCCACCGGGATCATCGCCCTGGCGATCCCGATCTCGGTGATCGCCACGTTCGGCCTGCTCTACTTCGCCGGCCTGACCCTCAACCAGATGACCTTCGGCGGCCTGGCCCTCGGCGTGGGGCTGATCGTGGACAACGCCATCGTGGTGCTCGAGAGCATCGTCCGAAAACGGGAGGAGCAGGACGAGCCGCCCATCCCCGCGGCGGACGTGGGCGCCCGCGAGGTGGCCGGCGCGATCACCGCCTCCACCCTCACCACCTGCGTGATCTTCCTGCCGGTGGTGTTTACCACCACCACCAGCGGAGCGCTCTTCCAGGCTCTGGCCCTGGTGGTGGTCTTCGCCCTCGCCTGCTCGCTGTTCGTGGCGCTCACCCTGGTGCCGATGCTCGCCGCCCGGTTCCTCCGGACGCGCTCCGAGCACGAGCTCGAGCGATCCCGGGGAGCGCGCTTCTTCGCCGCGCTCGAAGGCTGGTACACGCGGCATCTGACCGGCGCGATCCGTCATCGCGGCTGGGTCTTCCTGGGCACCGGCGCGCTGCTGGCGGGCGCTCTGCTCCTCTGGCCCCTGGTGCCGGTGGAGCTGGCCCCCCAGACGCCCGCCGACGAGATGGACATCGAGCTCGAGATGGCCCAGGGCACCAACATCGCGGTGGTGCGCTCCTACCTGGAAG
>JASFUJ010000551.1:0-3538 GCA_050050355.1 Acidobacteriota bacterium | reverse complement strand
GGAACCGGACCGACCGGGCGTCGCCGGCCTGGAGACGGCGGCCGGCGCTGGCGGCCGCGGTGGTGGGCTCCGCCCTCGCCGGGGCGCTCGTGGTGGGCCTGGCCCTCTGGACGCCCCGCCCCGGCGGCCCGGAGGCCGCGGACCCGACGGCGGTGGACCCCGCCGGGCCGTCCATGCACGAGCCGGCCACCCGACCCGACCGACCGCGACAGGTCCATTTCACGGCCCCCGGAGGGACCCGGATCGTCTGGACCCTCTATCCGGAGGCCGAGGCCCTTGCAACCGGCGGCGGACCCCCGGGGCGAGCCGACGGAACCGAAACCGACCGACGCACCGAAGGGAGAGGAACGACATGACCACGAAGCTCGGACACCCCCGAACGTCCATCCTCCTGCTGACCGCACTCCTTGTGCCGCCCCTGCTCGCCGCACCGCCGGCGGCCGGCCAGGAACGGCCTCCCGTGCCGCGGCCTTCCGTGGCCTCCGGCGCCCCCCCGGGACCGGCGTCCCGGGCCGAGCTCGCCCGGGCGGAGGCCCTCGCCCTGGGGGAGCGGGGGGAGAGCCACCTGTTCCACGTGGCCCTGGTGCTCGCCGAGCGGGGCCCCGGCGGCAACGGCGACGAGCCTCTTCCGGAGGCGGTGCAGAAGGCCCTCGACGACATCCGGGACTTCCTGCCCTACAGCCGCTACCGGGTCGCCGACTCGGCGCTGGTGCGCTCGGCCGGCAGCGGCGGAGCGGCCCTGACCGGGCCGGACGGCACCACCTACCGGGCCGATTTCATGTTCACCGAGACGGAAGAGGACGGGGAGGCCGTGCTCGACATGCGCCACTTCGCGCTGCGCCGCGGGGCGCGCGAGCTCCCCGCGCCCTCCGGTCCGGGCGGCCCGGCGGTACGATCCGGCCCCGCCGTCGCGCCGCGCGCCTCCGAGCCTCCCCTCTCCGCCTCCTTCCGCATGACGGTGGGCGAGACCGTGGTCGTGGGCTCCTCGCGCCTGGAGAGCGACGGCTCCACCGGCCAGCGAGCCCTCATCGTGCTGGTCACGGCGGTGCCCTGAGGCCGGGCGCCGGAGACTCCACCATGCACGCGCTCCCACTTCTGGCCCTGGCGATCCTCACCACCGCCGGTGGCTCGACCGCCCCGGAGACCACCGCTCCCAAGGAGTCCGCCACCGGTTTCTGGACCGGAGCGGCCGTCTTCCGGGGCGACGCCTGGCCCCTGGAGCTCGAGGTGGAGCCGGGACCGGACGGCCCGAGCGCCCTCCTGGGACTGCCGGAGCTGGGAATGATCCGGGAACCGATCCCGACCCGCCGCGACGGCGAGACCCTCCGGGTCGCGCTCCCCTTCGGCCTGGGCGAGGTTCCGCTCGAGGGTTCGGGCAGTCTGCTCTCGGGCTCCCTCCGCCTGGGGTCCGACACCCTCCTGGTGCACCTGGAGCGGGTTTCCTCGGACGGCTCCGGGGTGCCGCCCCTCCGCCGGGAGCCGATCCGGTTCCGCAACGGGCCGGCGACGCTGGTGGGCGAGCTGGTGCTGCCACCCGGCGACGGCCCTCACCCGGCGGTGGTGCTGCTCCACGGCTCGGCGCCCCAGGGCCTGGACACCTGGGCCTACCGCTCCTGGGCCGAACTGTTCGCCCGACGCGGGATCGCAGCGCTTCGGTACGACAAGCGGGGCGTGGGCGGAAGCACGGGGCCGTGGATGGACGTTTCCTTCCCCGACCTGGAGGACCTGGCCGCCGACGCCGTGGCGGCGATCGACCTGCTGGCGGCGCGACCAGAGATCGACCCGGAGCGCATCGGTCTCTCCGGCGGCAGTCAGGCCGCCTGGGTGGCCTTCCTGGCGGTCGGGCGGAGCCCCGCGATCTCCTTCCTGATCCTGCGCTCGGCTCCGGCCGGCACTCCGGGCGAGCAGGAGCTCCTGTCGGTCCGGGAGCGGGTCGGCCGTGCGTTCGGCCGTGAGGCGGCGGAGCGCGCCGTGGCCCACACCCGTCTGCTGTTGGCGGTCGCCGGCTCCGACCCGACCGGATCGCCGGGAGCGGAGACGGCCGGCTGGAAGGCGCTCCTGGATTCGACGGCGGCGAGCGCGGCGGAGCCCTGGGCGGAGCTCGTCCAGCGGCCGGAGGATCCGGACGACCTCTTCTGGTGGCGCCGGAACCAGGCGGTCGACCCGCTCGGCTCCCTCTCCCCCGCCCGCGACCTGCGACTGCCGGTCCTGCTGCTCTACGGCGAGGACGACCCGGTGGTCCCACCTGGGCGCCACGCCCCGGTGCTGGCGGAACGGCTGCCGGACGCCACGGTCCGGATCTTCCCCCGGGCCGACCACCGCCTGGAGACCCCCGGCGGCACCGGTCCGGACGGTCGCTGGCACTTCCCCCGCCTCGCCCCCGGGGTGCTCGGGACGATCGACGCGTGGCTCGTGGAACGGGGTATCGTGAGCGGCCGGGTCGACGGATCGGCGTGAGCGGCGACGGGGGACCTCCGCTCTTGGGGCTCGCTCCGCTCGCATCCGGCCGGCTGAAGCCGGCCGCTTCAGAAGTGGGGGGAGGGGCGTGGGGTGGCGGTAGACTGGCGTCCATGACCGGTCCCTCCCGTGCCCTCGACTCGTTCGACTCGTTCTGGGACCGCTCCTACCGGGACGGGTCGTACCTGGAGCACTGGGATCCGCCCGGGGTGCCGGGGGAGCTGGCGGGGTTGATGGCGGCGGGGCTGGCGCCCATGGGCACCGCGGTCCTGGACGTGGGGTGCGGGGCGGGGCTGGAGGCGGTCTGGCTGGCCGAGCGTGGGTGCTCGGTGATCGGCGTGGACTCGTCGCGGGAGGCCCTGGCGCGGGCGGATGAGCGGGCCGCGGCGGCGGAGGTCGGGGTCGACTGGCGCCTGGGGAGCGTCTACGCGCTGCCGGTGGCGGACGCGTCGATCGGGCTGGCGCTGGACCGGGGCTGTCTGCACGGGATCGACCGGGAGGACCGGCCGGACTACGCGGCGGAGATCGCGCGGGTGCTCCGGCCCGGAGGGCGGCTGCTGCTCCGGGGGGCGGCGGAGGATGACGAGGAGCAGGGGCTGGTGGGGATCGCGGGTCCGGAGGTGGACCGGTTGTTTCCGCCCGGGCGCTTCGGCCGGGGGCCGGTGGTGCCCGTCGAGCTCGAGGCGCGCGCCGGGAACCTGCGGGCGCACCTGGTGTTGATCGAGAAGCGGTCCTGAGGCGGCCGGAACCGAAGCGGCCGATGGCGACCCCCGCGGCCGCTGGATCCCCCTCCGTGCGACCACCGGCCCCGCCACCGGCCGTTCCGAGTCCTACTACTCCGATATGACCCGCAGGCCGTGATCCATTTCCCGGCGGCCGTGCACCCCGCCGCCATCACCGGCACCCCGGGGACGAGCCCCGGGGCTACACGGTTCGGGGCGGCAGCGAGCGGTGGTCCGGGGAGGGGCGCGGTGAGTCCCTCGCCGGTCGCAGTCTGCCGCCGAGGGAGCTCACCGCGTGCCCTCCCGGCGACCCCTTCGGCGGAGCCGTCCGCCCAGCCACCATCACCGCCACCCCGGGG
>JASFUJ010000550.1:0-3540 GCA_050050355.1 Acidobacteriota bacterium | reverse complement strand
AGCCCTCCACCCAGCCGCCATCTCCGTCCCCACCCCGCCGCTGCTAGACTCCGCGGACCATGAAGTTCACCGCCCAGCAGAGCTTCACCCACGACCGGGTCCCGGCGGTCGGCGTGCTGGTGGTCAACCTCGGCACCCCGGACGCCCCCGACACGCCCTCGCTCCGCAAGTACCTCCGGCAGTTCCTCTCCGACCCCCGGGTCATCGAGCTGCCCAAGATCCAGTGGCAGCCGATCCTGAACCTGTTCGTGCTCACCACCCGGCCCAAGCAATCCGCCCACGCCTACCGGGTGGTCTGGACCGACGAAGGCTCCCCCCTGCTGCTGTACACGAAGCGCCAGGCCGAGGGGATCGAAGAGATCCTCCGGCGCGAGGTGGGCACCCCGGTGCACGTGGAGGCCGGGATGACCTACGGCGAGCCCTCCGTGGCCACCGGCCTGCGCTCGCTGCGGGAGAAGGGCTGCGACCGGCTGGTGATCCTGCCCATGTACCCCCAGTACTCCGGCACCACCGTCGGCTCGGTCTACGACACCGTGGCCCGGGAGCTCACCACCTGGCGGGTGGTGCCGGAGCACCGGTTCATCAACACGTACCACGACGAGCCCGGCTACATCGCCTCCCTCGCGGCGAGCATCCGGGAGGTCTGGCGCGAGCGCGAGCCGGAGAAGCTGCTGTTCTCCTTCCACGGCATCCCGAAGCGCTACTTCGAGGGGGGCGACCCGTACCACTGCCTGTGCCACAAGACGGCGCGCCTGGTGGCCGAGGAGCTCGGCCTGGACGACGACCGCTGGGTGGTGGCCTTCCAGTCCCTGTTCGGCAAGGAGGAGTGGATCAAGCCGTACACCGCGGACACGGTGGCCGCCATGGCCCGCTCCGGGGTGAAGAGCCTGGACGTGATCTGCCCCGGCTTCGCCGCCGACTGCCTGGAAACCATCGAGGAGATCGACGTCCAGAACCGGGAGCTCTTCGAGGAGAACGGCGGCGAGGCGTTCCGCTACATCCCGGCCCTCAACGACCGCCCGGACCACGTCCGGTTCCTGGCGGACCTGGTGCAGCGGAACCTCCAGGGCTGGGCGCGGTCGCCCGAGCAGTACGACCGGCAGGCGGCGGAGAGGGAAGCGCGGGAGGCGAAGGACCGGGCCGACCGGATGGCCGAAGCCGGCGTGGTCGCCGATGCCGGCTTCGGCTCCTGAGCCGGCCCCGCCCTACGCGCCCTTGGTCGTCCAGACCGGCTCGGGGACGATCTCCTCCGCCGGCTCCGGACCGGTGTCGTCCCAGTCCTGGTCCTGCAGCACCATCCCCGGGCGCACGGTCATGTCGCCCTCCACCGGCACCTGGCAGGCCAGCCGGACCCCGGAGAGCTCCTTCGCCTCCAGCCGCTCGACCTCGGCCTCGGTCATCTTCTCCGGCTCGCCGGACACGAACTCCACCCGGCACGTGGTGCACTTGGCCTGCCCCCCGCAGCGGTGACCGATGTCGACCCCGGCCCGCTTCACGGCGTGAACCAGCCGGGTACCCTCCGGAACCTCGACTCGGTGCTCTCCCTTGGACTCGACGGTGACGATCGGCATGGAAACTCCCTCCTTCGGGACGTGATGTTCTCGCTGAATCGGGGTCCCGGCGCCCCAGGGCGAAATGGAACCCGTTACGGAAGCAGCAGGTTAACAGACTGGCCGGCCCGGCTTCGCGCCTCCAGGAAGGCCCCTCCGCCCTACCTGAACTCCCAGACCGATGGGTTCTTCGAGTAGCTCTTCTTGTCGACGATGGCCGGAATCATCGCTTGGGTGATGCGCCGATGGCGCTTCGCGGTGGGCAGCCAATGCGGCTTGGAGTGCGGAGCCCAAGGCAGGGCGTTCTCCGCCGCAATCCAGCGCTCATGGTCTCTCAGCTCGTAGAGGTCTTGCACCGCCGGATCGAGATCCGAATCCTCGCTGACGATGATTGCGATGTCGAAAACACCCTTTTGCCCCAGCCGCAGGATGTCCAGACACATGCGCGTGTCGACTCCCTTTTGGCGCGCGTGCCCGTGCTGGTTGTAGCGCAAGGGAATCGCGATGATCTCGACACCATCGGCTTGGTACCCGTAGAGCCTCCGCGCCATGGCGGCATGCTTGCCGGGCTCTCGGTTCGGGTCATGAACGCCGGTGTAGAAACGGACACTGTGTAGTGCGTGCGAGTTCGTTCGCGACTCTCTGCGGACATCCTCGTCCACCAGAGCCTGAGCCAGTTTCCTTGGATGAATCCAATCATGCCCCAGGCGTTGTTGACTCTTGTGGTAAAGGTTCTGTGCGTCGATAAAGACGACGACTCTGGCAGGAACGGGACGTGCCGGAACAGACATTCCCCACATAATAAAACCCCGCACTCCAGAAAATCCAGAGGGCGGGGCGGAGTGTCGCCGCCCACCGGGCGGCGTCTAGATCTGCCCTTATTTTAGCTCGTGGACGGCTTAACGGCAAGTACGGCGTGTGAATGGGGCCGATTCCACGCAGCGATTGTTACCGCTGGTAACGGCTGGTCGGTTCTGCGCATTCCCCCGGGGCCAGAGCTCTCTCGGCTGATCGCCCTGACCGTCCGATAGACTGGCGGGGCGCCGAAGCCCCAGGCGTGACGATTCACACTCATCGACACCAGAGCTCTCGCTCCATGGAGGCCGCACCATGATCACCCCTCGACGCTTCCGCGCCCTGTTCATCGTCTGCGCCCTGCTCATCCCGCTCCTCGCGGGCGGCGCGTCCGGCCATGCCCAGACCGAGGCCCAAGCCGAGGTCCAGGCTCCGGAGCCGATCTCCCTCGCCGTCGACTCCTGGCTGGTGCTCGGACCCGTGGACGCGCCCCTGCCGGCATTCCACGACGCCGAGCAGCACGGCGTGAAGGCGGCCGACCTGCTGGACTCCGCCGGGCTGGCCGGCGCCGGCTCCGGCGACACGCCCTGGCCCGCGCCGGGGGACGCCGTGCCGGTGCCGGGCGGCGGCACGGCCACCTGGAGCGCGCGGACGGCCGGGGACGGCGGCGTGGAGCTGGGTTCCGGAGGGGGCGGCGAGGGAGACGGCACCCCGCGCCTGGCCTGGCTCGCCCTGCGCATCGACGCGCACCGGTTCGTGGAGCCGAAGCTGAGCGTCCGCTCCGCCCACCCGCTCCGGGTGCACCTGGACGGGGAGCAGGTGGCCCAGAAGGGGAGCGACGAGGCGGCCGGAGAGGACGGGGAGAGCGGGGACGAGGACGGTGACGGCGACGACGACTCCGGAGATGCCGGCGAGCCGGGCGCCGCCGAGGCCTCCCTGACGCTGGAGCCCGGCTCCCACCTCCTGCTGGTCCGCACCGTGCTGGACCCCGAGCTGGCCGACCGGGCGTGGACGGTGGCCGCCGAGCTGTCCGTCCCGGCGGCCGAGGACGACGGAGCGGGTGATCCGGGCGGCGCCCCGGCCCTCGCCCTCGCCACCGACCCGGAGCGGGCGCTGACCGTCTCCGACCTCCTGGACGTCCCCGCCGTGCAGGGCGCGGAGATCTCCGCCGACGGCGAGCTGGTGGCCCTCACCC